>JAZFYD010000121.1:0-6452 GCA_036443405.1 Planctomycetota bacterium | reverse complement strand
AGCTTGTCCACATAGCCCTCTTGCACTCAGCAAGTCGCTTCTCTACGTCTTCGATATCAATTACTCGCTCATCTTTCATTCGACTGATCTCCTACGAAGATAACTACTACTTCGAAGGTTCCGCATAACGCGCACGTCGTGTTGGGTTGTGCAGTCTATCTCGCCGGAGGGATGTCGGGGAAAGCCACGGAATCCGCTTGGCGAGAGGAGTTGGGGAGGGGGCCGATCGAAGAGGTGGCGGGATAGGCTGCGCGGGGGCTGTTGCATAAGACGAACGCTTGGCCCGCCGACTGTCACGATGCGGCCTTGATCATGAGTCCCTTCGGAGGCGGTCGGCGGGGCTGCGCATGCCGAGTTCGCCGCGGTTGAGGACGTGCGTGTAGACCATCGTGGTGGCCACGCTCTTGTGGCCCAGGAGTTCCCCGATGGTGCGGATGCCGTAGCCGTCCTCGATCAGGTGGGTCGCGACTCCCCCTACGGACAGCGGGCGCATCATGCGTGCTCCTGGCGTCGCTTCCAATCCATGGGGCCAATGTAGGAGTCGGTCGAATTCCGGCGCTATCCCAAAAGTGCGAGCCGACCAATTATGACGGCATCTCCGGTTCGAGGTCGGTTCCGAGCGCATCCGCGACACGGTTGATGTGGTTGAAATACGCAAACGGGCGCACGGCCACCAGACTCAGGATGTGATCGAACACGGATATCACCGAGCCAAGTTCGAAGGAAACTCAGGATCGCTCGGGACCACGGAGTCCCTCTGCCGTAGTCAACTCCTGCACCCGACCATGAATGGTCTCGACCTCGGTGTGCAGGAAGGTCTGGAAGATGCGGAACGAGTCGTCGGCCAGGAGTCGCTCCCTGACCAGGTCGGAGAAGGCGCGACGGCGGACATCGTCGAGCCTTCGCCGCAACTCGAGCAGTTCGTCGCGCGTAGCGCTCGGGACAAGGCCGGCGACATCCTCGATCTCCACGTAGTAGACGTCGATTCGGTTTTTCTTCCTCTGCCGTATCCACTGCCGCGTCGCCAGCCCGGCAGATCCGCCGGCCACCAACAAGGTGAACACGAGACTCATCAGTTCGGCATAGCGGACAAAAAACGACGGGTCCTCCCGGCGGTACCAGGAGGCTGCGCCCTCGTGCAACGGGAAGCGGATCCGGGACCCCTCGAAGGTCTCGCTGAGGCGCGCGGCAACCACGTGGCTCTGCGCCAACCTGGCTTTGTTCTGGAACAGCAGACGCGACACCTCGCGCGCAAACCCCGCGTCGAGGCCCGCGCGGGCCACGAGGAGCGCCGTGACAGAAACCGTCCCAACGGGCTCCGCCGGGCGCAATCCATAGCTGCGCGCGGGAATCACGGCACGGTTGAAATAGGGGTTATCGACGCAAAGGCCGTCGATGGCCGATCCCTCGCGATCGAAGTCACCGAGCGCCAACAGCCGCGCCTGGCCATCGCGAACGAGACTCGACACAGCGGCGCTCGGTAAGGAAGAGAGTACGAAGATCACGTCGATCTCGCCTTCCCGGAAGGCGGCCACGGCAACGTTGAGATCGAGGCTATGCTCTTTCACGTCTCCGAGGCCGAAGTGGCTGAAGACGCGGCGCGCGACGGCCGACGTCCCACTTCCCGCCGGCCCAATCGCCACGTCGTGTCCACGCAGGTCCGCGACGTCGGCAATCCTCGGCTCCGCCTTCTCGCTTACCACGATCTGCAGCACCTCGTCGTACAGGGGGGCGATCACACGGATGTCCGCACTTCCTGGGGTGTCGTTCTGCACGAAAGCGAGGTCCGCCTCACCGCGTTCGAGGAGCGCTACGTTCTCGACACTCCCCGCGGTCCGCATCGCATCCACGCCAACGCCGGGGAACTCCTCCCGCAGAACCTCCGCGAGACCATTGGCGAGCGCGTCCCACGTCCCGCCCGCGGCCCCGCTGGCAATCCGAACGGTTTCCGGGAACCCCGACTCGCGCAACCCCCACCACAGTCCGGCAGCTAGGACCGGCGCGGCAAACACGATGATCCATAGGGACCGTGCGGATTTCATTACTGACCGACCGGCACCGTATCGCTGGTTCTCGTTGCCTCCGAGCAACCGGGGTCGGCCTGGAACGGATCGCCTGTCACGGCGTAAGAAAGACACTTCAGGCCACCGCGACAGAGGGGGCTCCATGCGCACTTGCTACAGCCCTCGCTGATGCGGTTCGGGTCACGTAGCGCGCGCATAAGATCACTTCCGAAGTACAGGTCGGCGAGCGGCGTCTCTTTGACGTTCCCGACGCGGATCGGCATCCTCCGGCAGGGGTAGAGATCGCCGTTGGGCATTACCGTGATCAGCGTATCGCCGGCGGTGCAGTGATAGGGGACACCGCCTCCCTCCAGGAATTGCAGGGCGCGGTGCATCGCGATCTCGGTGCGACCGAACCAGGCCCGCTTCGCCCTCACCCGCTCCTGGTGCATGATCGAGAAGAACTCGCGCGTTTCGGCACGCGTGAGCATCTGTTCCTGCATTGCTTTTCCCGATCCGGACGGGATCAGCCGATCGGCCCATACGCGCCTCACGTGTAGCGAACGGCCCAGGCGCGCCACCGCGGGGAACTCGCGGTAGTTCGTCCGGTGCGCGGTGAAGGAGATCAGGGAGCGGATGCGCGCGCGTACGAGATGACGAAGGGCGGCAACGGTTCGCTCGAAGTCCCCTGCGCCGCGGATGCGGTCGTGCGTCTTCTGCGCACCCTCGACGCTCACCTGCACGAAGCTCGGCCCGAGACGTTTCAGCCGACTCGCCATGGCGCGATCGATGAACGAACCATTCGTGAGGATCGCGAAGCTGAACCGGCTCCGGTTCTCGTGGAACCGTTCGAGCAAGTCGAGAAAGTCCCGCCGCACGAACGGCTCGCCACCCGTCACAGTGATGTGGCCGCGGTCGCCTCGAACGTCGAGCAGAGTCTTGAACTGTTCGATGACGTCTACGAGTTCTTCGTAGGGCAATTCTTGGCCCGCGTAGCTCTCTTGATAACAGTGCGCACACCGCAGATTGCAACGGTTCGTGATGTGCCACTGAAGCAACAGGCCACCGGTCCCACCGCACCCACGGCGTTCTTGCTTTCCCACGGGCGCCATTCTAGGCGTTTACCGATTGCGGTACAGCCCTTTTGATGCACCGAATGTTGCCAGCGGTTGACGGTGGTGGCTTGCGGAACTACATTGCGGTTGGAGAGTGGTTATGAATGAGCCCGCGTCGGTCTTGCAGGACCTTGGTGCGCCGCCGGAAATTGTCGAGGCGCTCACCCGACTTCGCGAACAACTCGTCGCCGCCGGAGGCGCGAACCTCCGCGGCCTGATCGTCTACGGAAGCGTCGCGCGCGGTTGCCATCGTCACGACGGCGACATCAACGTGGTCGTCCTGCTGAACGATGCGGCGTGCGCAGCGCTATCTGCCATCGCCCCGGCCATGCGCGAGGCGCGACGGGCCGTCTCCGTCGATCCGTTCGTGCTCACGATTGCGGAGGTGCCCCGCGTCGCCGACGTATTCCCGGTCAAGATTCTCGACATCCAGGCACACCACGTCGTTTTGTACGGCGAGAATCCGTTCCCCGGTGTCACGGTGGACCGCGAACACGTGCGGCTGCATCTCGAACAGCAGTTGCGCAATCTCGGCATGAGAATGCGACGGCGTTTCCTCGCTGTCGCTGATGATCCGGCGGCGCTCGCAACAACCCTGGACACGGTCGCCCGTTCGCTCTCCGTGAACCTCGCAACGCTGATGCGACTCCAGCGCAGAGAGCTGCCACCGGGGAACGATGAAGCGGAGGTCCTGACCGCGGCGGCGCGCGCGTTCGACCTGGATCACGAGGCCATGAAGCGCATCGCGACGCTCCGCGACGAAGGCGAGCCGAGCGGCGACCTCACGGCGCTGTATGACCGCGCCCAGGCGGTCATCGAACGCGTGACGCACATCGTCGACACGACGGATACGCAAGAGGAGTCGGGGACGGGCTCGTGAACCCTTTCAACTTGCCCGGACCCGAGTTCCTCGAACTCTTCGCCATCGTCCTCACTTCAACGTTCGCGGTCTGCTTTGTCTTGGCGAGCTTTCTGCGGTCACAGATCCTCGCGATGGGCGCGGATGGCGCCCGATGCGATGAACTGGAACTGGATCCGTATGAGACCGCGTTCCTCGCCGGCGGCGAGGTACAGGCCGTTCAGACAGCCATCGGCGCGCTGGTTCATCGCAACGTCTTGGTGGTGCAGGACGGCCTGCTCCGCAAGGAACAGCTCCGGGCGAACATCTCCAATCCTCTGGAGAAGGGCATCGAATCCGCCCTCAGCTCGCAATCATGGCGGTCCGCGAACGAGGACATGATGCGGCACACGACCGCCGACGCCCTTGGGGAGATCCGGGCCCGACTGGAAGAACTCGGGTTGATCCTGACCAAGCGTCAGAGCGCCAAGCTGTATTGGCCGCCGAGAGTGATCCTGATGGCGGCCCTGCTATTCGGATTGCTCAAGATCTTCGTCGGCATGTCGCGCGGCCGGCCGATCGGATTCCTGCTAGCGCTCTGCATCTTGGCGGGCGCTGCGGGGTGGTCTTGGTTCGGCTTCATCAGCAAGTCGGCGACCCGCACCCCGGCCGGCGATCGTCTGCTTGCTTCAAGAAAGACCAGCAACGCGGCGCTCGAGCACCTCGCGAGCCTCCGGCCGGACACCCTGTCCGGGGCTGACTTCGCGTTGGCCATGGGGCTGTTCAGCACAACGGTCCTCGCGAGCGCGCAGCAAGCCGCGCTCTTCGCCGCGCTGAGAAAAGGTCGCCAGACCGTGTCTTCGCGGGGGAGCGGCTGGAGCTTCTGGGGCGGTGGCGACGGAGGGTGCGGCGGGGGCGGAGGGTGCGGCGGCTGCGGCGGGGGCATGTGATCGACGAAATTCGGCGTAGACACGTTTGGAAACGCCGACGTGGAACGGCCAATCTCGACTACCGGCGGGCGTCCCTCTACTCCTCCGGCCGAGCCGGCATCTCCGGTTCGAGGTCGGTGCCGAGCGCGTCCGCTACACGGTTGATGTAGTTGAAGTCGTCACCACCTGCACCGCGTCGTGGATTTCGTGGTCGGTGAGTTCGACCGCGACCCGAGGGTCGTAGTCTTGCTACTTTGTTGCACGTTGGGCAAGGGGGCACAACTCAACAGGAGTCCCATGCCCAACGTTGCATCCGTCCTCCGCGAAGAGATCATCCGCCTCGCGCGCAAGGAGATCCGTCCGCTCGTCGGCCCGCTCAAGAAGAGCAACACCGAACTGCGCCGAACCGTCTCCGCTTTGAACAAGAAAGTCGCGGGGGTGCGAGCAAACCTTCCGTTCACGCTTCCGACGTCGCGGTCTACGACTCCGACTCGAATCGCAGGATTCAACTTCATGTGCGAAAGTCGGGTTTGGCGGAAATAGCCGTCAACCAAAAGGACGGATACTTGTTCGCCACAGTTGATCGAACGGGTACACCCGGCCTGGTGCTCATGGGCCCAGACGGTAAGGGCAGTGCTGTTCTCAGGACCCAGCGCAAGGGTGCCGCTCTCGTCTTGAATGATGACGCGGGGAACCCGTGCGTCGTCATTGAGACGAGCGATACGGGCCCTGAACTCCGCCTGAACGACGGCGGTCAAACCGCCACGGGCCTGACGACGACGACGCTCAGCTTTCGGGACAAAAAAGGTCATGTCCGTCTAAGACTCGGCGTGAGGAAGAATGGCGAACCCTACTTCGAGGCTCTCGATGACGTTGGGAAGGTCGTTTGGAACGCGCCGCGCTAATCGGGAGCGGTTCGGAAGACGGTTCGCGGGAGGCGTTGCGGCGGTTGGAGTTGCTTGGAAAGTCGTTTCCCTGTTCTGGAGTAGACCGCGGTTCGGGTTGTTCGCGTCGCGGGACTTTCGGACGCGTTTGGTTGCGCAAGGTGCCAGGTGGCGCGGCGGTCTACTCGGGTTGCCGCCTGCGCAACACCGCTCCGCCGCTTACCAGGCACCGATCGCGGGTGGTCGTTCTTGCGAGTGCTGGTCGATCGGGCGTGCGTTCCGCGTGCGAAGGATTCAGTTACGCAGGAAGACTTTTTCCGTGATGGTGCGGGTCCGGTCCTGGAATGTCCGCGCGTCATAGATCAGGTCTATCTCGACGGTGATTACGCGGCCGGCTCTCGAGAACCTGACTGCATCCACGCCGCGCGCCATCACGTAGGCGCGGGACTTCACCGTCTCATTCTCGTAGTCCGTGCTTGTGGCGATACGCATCAGGCGTTTGTTCAACACCCTGTAGGTGATTTTTCGTGAGTAAACCGTGGAAGGCACAGCGTTGTCGGGTTCGCCGTGTTCGCGCAGTTCGACTCTGCGATTGAACACGAGGTTGTCCTGGTTCTCGACTTCGTCCGCGAGGTTCCAGTCCGCATCGAGCTCGTCGTTGTCGTTCATGTCCTCGCCGGGGT
>JAZFYD010000120.1:0-3285 GCA_036443405.1 Planctomycetota bacterium | reverse complement strand
GATGATTTGAGGAGCCCGCGGTACGAACGCGGGCTCCAACGCACCAAGGAGAAGTAATGAAAGACCTTGGCACTTCAAAGAACGTATCCGCACACTCGGACGGGGTTCATCTCAACGCCTGCGAGGCTGCAGCACTACTGCTGAGCGAAGCCGGGTGCGGCCAGTACTGCCTGGCACTACAGAAGTCGTCGGCTGGCCTGCGCGGCGGACCGCACGACTTTTCGCGAAGGATGAGCCCACTGCTCAACGCGATTGCACAGGTCTGCAAAGCGAAGCACGCAACGTACCGTCACGCGCAGATGCGGCGCGCGTACAGCGCTACGCGCGACGCGTTCAAGTCTCTCGCGGAACTGAACAAGACCGAGGCTCTACACGACCGGGCTCCGCCGCGTCCCGACGATGCAGAATTCGAGCAGCGGATTCGACAGCGGAGGGAACGCCTCCACAATCGCCTGGACGAGCTCACAAAAGAACTCACGCTACAAATGAGGAAGCTCGCAGCCGAGCTCTTGCTCAAAACCACGGCGCACGCACGCGGCCTTTCCGGCGATCTGTCCCCAATCCACATCGCCTATTGCGCGACGGCCAATCTGCTGACGCAGACTGGATTGCTCGCGGACTGGACCAAATGGGTGGCCAAGGCCGGTGATGACCTCGCGCTTCGCCAGAGGCTGCTGAGCCGCGTCGCCACGTTTTACGCGGCTCTCGCTGAGGCGCGGGGCATCATCCCTTTTCCAGGACACCACTGGATCTACTGGGTCGAGTCGCCACAACCGAGTGCGCTGCGAGTCTTCAACGAACACGCCGACTGGCTGGCGCGCAAGCTCCTCTCCGTGATTGCACCCGGACAGTTGTCCCGCATGACCGACGCGCCGAGCAAGTTCAAGCTGGACCAGAAGGCGATTGACCCGCAGAAACTCGACGTAGGTGCCTTGGTGAACGTCCTCAACTGCCGCCACGGGCTTGACTACTCCCAGCTCGCCTCAGACCTCATGGAGGAGGAGCTGCGAGTCCTGAGCCATGCACCCGCGCTGCGTGCCGAGTTCTCCGCCACACCCGAGCGGACGCAGGGCAACTCGTCGATCGACGGTCAACCGGCACCTTCCGAGATCAAGGTTCTGCTCTACGTGTTGCAGCACGGTAGGAAAAAACACGATGCGCATGTCCTCGTGGGCGATAAGGCCGTTCGGTGGCAGCTCTCCGATCGACAGCTCGATGATCTCCGACAACTCGCCCGAGGAAAGTTCGCCCTCAAAGTCGGAGACAGCACCCGCAAGCGAGCCGCACGTTTGCGGGACCGATTTCGGTCCACTGGGGTCGAGGCTCTCCTTCGGTCCAAGAACGGAACCTATCGTCTGTCGCTTCCCGGAATGAAGCTCCGAATGGCGGACGTCGCGAGCACGATGAGCCGCGAACGGGATGCACGCGCGATCGTACGGGACTTCGACCGAGCGGCTCACGGACACGACCCGTAGAACGACCGGACGCGACGCGCGCAACATTCGCCGGATGGCAGCCCCGTAACCGACTGCCCACAGACCACTTAGAGGAAGATCGGGAGTCGCGTCCGGACGCGACGCGGCGTCCGGCACGACAGTTTCCGCGTGTTAGGTGTTCTCGCGCAACAAAGCGCGACGCAAGCAAACAAGAGCACCTATGAGTACCGAACACATCCCGTTCCTGACGTTTCGACAGGTCGCGCGCCGCCTGCAAATCGGGCGACGCACCGTAGCGGACTGGGCTTCCAAAGGAAGGCTGCCCGTCGTCTGGCTCGGGCCACGGAGCCCGCGCGTCCTCGAGACAGATCTCCGCGAATTCATCAAGCGCAACCGGAAGGGCGTCAGATGACCCGTCCCAACATCGTTACGCGCTTGGGCGAAGCCGGCGTCCTGCGCCAGGCGCTCGCCGACCTGCTCAATCTGGAAGCACCGCCGGAGCCGGGCACCGCGATCCGCTGCGTTTATCCCGAACGCCACAAAAACGGCGACGCCCACCCGTCCCTCGTGATCGCCAAGGACGGTGCCCGCGCCACGTGTCGGGCCTGCGGCTTCGGCGGTGGCCTGCTCGACATCGCGATGGACCGCTGGAACCTACCGAGCCACGCCGGCGCGGCGGCGGAACTCGAGCGCCGGTATCTCGCGCCGCCTCCGGGTCCGGGCAAGCCGCAGATCTACAAACCGCACACCGACGCCTACGACTACGTCGACGAGTACGGGCGACTGCTGTTCCAGGTGCTCCGGTTCAAGACCAGCGAGCCCGACGGGCGAACCGGAAAGACGTTTCGCCAGCGACGTCCCGATCCCAATGGATCGCGGAACTGGATTCCGCAGCTCGGCGATGCGCGCCGCGTCTTGTTCCGGCTGCCCTCGGTGCGCAAGGCCGTGAACTCGGGTCAGACCATTTTCATCGCAGAGGGTGAAAAGGACGTTCTCGCGCTGGAGAGCGCCGGCGTCGTGGCGACGTGCAATCCGGGAGGCGCGAACAAGTGGCGGCCGGAGTACACCGAGTCGCTGCGGGAGGCGGCCATGGTCGTCGTGGTCGCGGACAAGGACGTGCCCGGCTGGCGTCACGCCCGCAAGGTTGCGGATGCGCTGCACCTCGTCGTGGAGACGGTCCGAATCGTCGAGCCGAAGGAGGGCAAGGACAGCTCTGACCACCTCGCGGCCGGCCACACCGTCGACGACTTCGTGGAGCAAGACTCCGACGCGCTCGCGGCTACCGACGACAGATGGGACGGCCCGATCGAGATCGACATCACCCCAGACGTTGGGGAGATCGTGGACCGCACGGACGAGGCCCTTCGGAGATCCCCCACGGAGATGTATCAGCGGGCGGGATCGATCGTCCGTGTACAGCGAGAGCGGACACCGAAGCATCTGCTGCGACCGCCCGCCGCCCCTCACGTCGTGCTTCTCCCAGCCGATGCGTTGTTCGAAGCTCTTGCATTAGTCGCCAACTGGTATGGAGAGACGAATGCTGGAAGGAAGCGCGTCCACCCGCCCAAGTGGGCCGTCAACGTTCTGCTCGCCCGTGGGCACTGGACGTTTCCGTGGCTCGAGGGCATCATCGAGACTCCGACGATTCGCCGGGATGGATCGATCGTCGACCAACCCGGATACGACGACCGGACCGGATTGCTCTATGAGCCGCGCCGCGACTTTCCGCCTGTTCCCAGCGACCCGGGAGAGGCGGAGATCCAGGAGGCCCTGCGCGAGCTCCTCGAGCCGTTCGCCGAGTTTCCCTGGCTGACGTCCGCGGATGAAGCGGCTGCGATCGCCTCACTCC
>JAZFYD010000119.1:0-17833 GCA_036443405.1 Planctomycetota bacterium | reverse complement strand
ATCGCACCGTGCCCACCCCCGGCCCCACAAGCTGCGGCCGCATCGGGAGTTGTGACGACGCCTGATGCGGCCGTTGGTTTTCCTTTTGAGCGAGCGCGCGGGTGATGCGCAACGCGATGCGCATCTTTTTGGGCAGCGCGAACCCAGCGACTCGCAGCCGAGTCTGGTCGTGGGGCGTCGTATCGGGTGAAATGGTCTTGTGTGGACGCCGCTACAAGAGCAGGGACCGTGCGCGCGCCTCGGTGACCAATAGCGATGCGCTACGGCTTCCTGGTCGAAACCTATGAGACCGAGATCCAGAAGGTCTTGAGCGTCTGGAGCATGTTTGACGACGCGGATCTTTCCGTCCGTCCCCACTCCACCGATTCGCGGGGCCGCAATCTGCGAGAGCACATGGTCCACCAGTGCGTCAGCGAGAATCTCTGGTTCAAGACCATGCTCGGGATCGCGGTTACGGACGACCCCTTGCCGGCGGAGGAGACGCGGCTCGGGTTCTTGCGTTGCTACGCCGCGAACGCTGCGTTGCGACT
Source organism: Planctomycetota bacterium (assembly GCA_036443405.1). GTDB lineage: Bacteria > Planctomycetota > PLA2 > PLA2 > PLA2 > JAZFYD01. Next base: position 17,303 of record JAZFYD010000119.1, on the reverse strand, counting down.
GGTGGCCCTGCGCGCAAAGCCCGATGCGTGGTGGGAAGAGGAGAGCCACTTCTTCGAGGTCCGGCGCACACTGGCGTGGGTGATGGTGCGGCGGATCGCGCACACCGCGCACCATCGCGGTCAGCAAACAACGCTGCTACGGATGATCAACCATGAGCTGCACTCCACCTACGGGCCGACCGCGGACACAGGTGGGTTGATGCAGAACCATGCGCCGGTCATCTACGCGTATCTGGAAGTGGAGACGATGCTGCGTGAAGAAGCCGACGAGCGCCGCAAGAAACGACTGCCGGGGCCCGGCAAGAACGCCGCGACGGAACGGCCCGAGCCTGCGTGACGGTTCGCACCGTCAAGCGCGTCTCGCCCAAATGCTCAGGCTGGTGCGCGGCCGGCAAGCTGTAGAAAGTGCGAGCACGACTGGCGATTCTCCTCGTCGCGGCTCTAGGCGCCCGCGCCCTCGCGGACGACAAGCCCGCTCCGTTGTTGTGGGAGGCCCGCGGAAAGAAGGGCGTTCGCATCTTTCTTCTCGGCACTATCCCAGTCACGGATCCGCGGCTGCACAAGTTGGCACCGCCGTGCGAACAGGCGTACCAGCTCGCGACCTCCGTCTACACCGAGGACGGGATGGAGCTGGAAGAGTTCCGCGCCGAGGTGTGGCGTCGCGCCAAGGAGATCTCACGGCTCAACCCCTTCGGCGAAACGGCCAAGCCCGCATCCCTCAAGAGGAGACTCGGCGACGCTCTCTACAAACGCGTGCACGACACGATCCCCCCGTGGCAACATCCGTTCTTGGTGCAACTCACGGAGGATGACATACGGGTCGCGATTCAGTGGGTCCGGGACGCCGACAGCACGGCGGAGTTGGTCGCCGTGGAGAAGAGAGGGGGGGACGTGCGCTCCGTGGACGCCGTGCTCTGGGAGCGCGGCAAGAAGGACGGCAAAGCGGTCGGCGGCCTGATCTCGTACTTCGACGAGGAAGATCGTCAGAAAGAGGCGCTCGGATCGGTGAGTGCGCGGGAGATCCTGAAGAGCTACCTCGACGCCGTTGCGGGTTATCGCAACGAGAAGACGACCCTCCCCCAAAAGTATCGGGCGCTTTTCGAGAAGGGCGACGCCGAGGGCATCGACAAGTTGACACGCGAGCCGCTTGCCAAGTTCCCGAAGTTCCAGCGCGCCATCCTGGACGAACGCAGCAAGGCCCTCGGCGACCGACTTCTCGCTTGGGCCAAAACCCCGGGCACGTACCTCGTCGTCCTGGACATCTCCCACATCGTGGGCAAGACCGGAGTCGCAGCGCAGCTCCGCGAGAACGGCTTTGATGTGCGACGCGTGAACGCGGGCGAGAAACTAGCCGAGTAGGGCCCCAGCGGAGTCAGATGACTGTCCGACACGGAGACAACGCAGCTCGCCTTCCCGAGGTTCTGTGATTCTGGTACGCCGGCGCCCGTCTTTCTTGCGGGCGGATTAGAAGCGACAGGGACCTCCCAAACACGCCCGGCACAAGTGACTTGGCCCTTCGTCGATCCCCCAACGCCGCGGCACTCACGACACGCGCCGTCTTGGAGGGGCCGAGCTAGTTCGGAAAAGTGTCGGTGCTAAACTCCCGCGATGATTCGACTGATCGTCCTCGTTGCTCTGTTCGGTGTCCTCGCCCGCGCGCAAGAGCCGGCCTACACGCCGCGCAAACTTGAAGCCTCCCTCCGCGCCCGCGCCGACCAAGCCATCGGCGCCGGCAAGCTCAAGGAAGCGATCGAACTCTACACAGGCTGGCTCCGCGCCGACCCAAGCGACGCCGACGCTTGGTACAACCTCGCGTGCTGTCACGCGTTACGAAGAGAGAGCAATTCCGCACTCGACGCCTTTGAGACGTCGGTGGACGCAGGATGGTCCGACCGCAACCACCCGAAGCAGGACGGAGACCTCGCGACGATCCGCACGGAGCCGCGCTTCATCGCCGCGCTGAAGAGGATCAAGTCCGGTCCCAAGGGACCCGCGCCGCAGGGTTTCAAACGACACGACCTCACGGCGACCACGCTCGGCACCTATGTCGTGATGTTGCCTCCCGACTACAACAAGACCAAACGCCTTTACCCGATCTGCGTGATCCTGCACGGCAGCGGCTCCTCCGAACTCCGCCATGGCATGTACGCGGATCGATTCGGACGTGCGGACGTCATCTTCGTGGTCCCGCGCGCGCTCCATCCGCATGTCGGCGTGACCATGCGATCCGGCAGGGCCGGCTGGACCGTATGGCCGCCCGACCCCGTCGAAGAGATGAACACGATCGCGATGACACAACACGCGGCGTGGGTCATGCAGTGCGTCGCCGACGCCCGCAAACGTTACCGCACCGCGCCTGGGCGCATCTTCATTTGGGGCCACAGCCAGGGCGCCGCCGGCGCGAACTGCGTGGCCGCGCTCTACCCGGACAAGATCGCCGCGTACTGCGCGTACGCGGGCTACTACCCCGAAAAGATCATCACGGACGAGTCGCTGGCGGCATTGGCCAAGAGTGGCGTAGGCGTGCTGCTCCTGCACGGGACCAAAGACACGGTCGTTCAGCCGCAGGGGACGAAAGATGTCGAGGTACGAATGCGCAAGGCAGGCGTGGCCGTGACCGTGAAGTGGTTCGAGTGCGCGCACGGTGTCGCGCCGGAGGTCGCAACGGCGAGCATCGCGTGGCTCGACAAGGTCGTACGCCCATAGGGCGCCGTCATCCGCCAACCATGCCTTGGGACCGACCGGCCAATGCCATCGGCCGCCCCACGTGCCGAGCGGGTCACGGCTCGCAAGCGTATACCTGAAGTGGGCACACCGTTCGGAAGCCCATGCGCTCAAGGATGGGTGCGGCTGTCCGATCGCGCGCAAGAGTCGTGACGAGATCGAGACCACGGCGCGCGACGTTTGCACCCACACCCACCCGTCGCGCGTGCTGCCGCTTCTGTTTCTCCTCGTTTGTGGCGGTTGCGCTACCTCGGGCGGCTTCAAGCCTGCTTGTCAAGAAGTCCCGATCAAGTGGTGCGCGAACAAAGATGCATCACGTGGGCCTTCGTTCGCCACGCGCCGCACCATCGGAAGCGGCCGGAGCGACTCGCGACCATGATCTAGCGTCGCCGCGTCGCCGCTGGGGACGTCGTCGCGCAGTTCTCGGAACTATGACGGCGTCTGATGGGGTCGCTTGTTTTTCTTTTTCCGGCGCGTGGGCGTGTTGCGCTTCTTTTCCACCCAAAGCATCAGGCGCCGCCACAGCCCGAGCTTTCGCTTCGTTTTCGGCGCGTCGTTCCCGTAGTCCGCAGGCAGGAATTTGAGCGTCTTCAGCTTGTCCACGTCGTAGTTGAACCGTAGCGCGAGAAACTGGAACTTGGCGTAGAGGATGTCCTGGGGTGCGTCGGCTGCGTCGGCAAGCTTTCGTTTGAGGTGAGCTTTGGATTTGGGATATCGCTTGAGCTTTGACTCGATGTCGCGGTCCAGGGCTTTCTCGAGGTCATCGTCGAGGCAGTGCATGACCGCCGCCGTGATCATCGAGCGCGGGTCATTGGGATTCACCGGGGCCTTGTCGGGAACGATCCCCATCTCTTTGAGTTCTTCCCAGGAACGAAGGTGGACAAGCTGACGCGCGCACAATTCGCGCTTCTCGTAGTTTCCCTCAGCAGCCACGATTTCAGCGTCGATCTTCGCCCGAAGCGCGGTAGTGACTTCCGTCGTGGGAAGCGTGTCGAGGACTTCGTCCAATCGTCTCCTGAGCCCATCAAGGGAGTTGTAGTAGGCGACAAAAACCGTATTGACCTTCGTCATCGTGTATCGCGAGGTGATGAACCGACGCGTCCAATGCTCGAGAAGCTGGTCGTACATCCGGGCAAATCCGACCCCCTTGTCGCCCCAGCGGAGAATCGTTGTGCGTAGGAGCGGAGAAGGAGACAGGGCGATTCCGCCTGCAGCAAGGATGCTGTCGTATCGCGTCCAGTCGAGTTCGCAGGTCACGACAAAAAGCACGGCCGCCATCACGCCCTGCAGGGCGACGATTCCGTAGAAGTACCGAGAGCGAAGGAACCGACGGCTCCGTCCGCCATACCAGACTCGGAAGTCGTTCAGGGAGGTGACAAACACAATCAAAAGAATCACGGCGAGGGAGACGAGCGGCATGAGCCCGAACCGACGCCCCACGAGGGCCACCTTGTGGCTCACCTTGGCGCCGATTCCGACCTCGACCGCCGGGATGTGCGTCACGCGACCGCCCGACATCTCGTACACGAAGACCTCGGCGGCATTGTGACCGCCCGAAAATCGCATCGCGGTCCGCTCGCCGCGGGCTCCGCCCCGACCCGCGAGGACATTCGCCCGAAAGCTTGTGCGAAACGCCTCCGCGTCCCACAGGGGCGGCAGGGTGCGGATCACGTCAAGGACAAGCCAAGTCGTGTCGTAGCTCAGCCCATGAACGTTGTCAGGCTGCTGTGTCGCATCGACGGGAGAATCCGACTGTGGCTGGATCACTGAGACGTAGTGAAATCCGTCGATGTCGGCGTGGAGGCTGCGGAGATCGACAACGGAGAACAAGATCGGCCGGTACGGAACGATGGAGTCGTTTTGCGCGAGCAGGCTTTCGTAGCAGGACACGATGTCTTCGCGCGCGCCGAAAAACCCCACGGCCTCCGGTCGCCGGCGAAGCACGTTCCGGATCTGAATGCGCAATCTGCCAGGCTCGAACGGATAGGCCTCATAGTGACTTGCGGAAAATCCACTCAGATTTTCCCGAAACGCCTCCTCCGCTCGGCGGCCGAACTCGGAATTGACATACACGATGGTGAACGAAGTCACCCAGCGCTTGTTGAGGTGATCGAAGATCGCCTCTGCGCGGCGCACGACATCCACATTCGTTCGAAGGAACCAGTCCTCCCTGCCGTTTTCCTCCTTGGCCGTTACCAGGGACGAGATCACGGGGACCTTGAACTTAGCCAATTCACTCTGCACCGCCTTGCCCCGAAGGAACACACCGGAGTCCGTCGGGCCGAGGACAAGGTGGACAGGCAGCTTCTTCTCTGCCGGCGACCCGCGCACGAGCGCAGAGAGCATTGCGTCGCCCTCTCGCTCGTTCAGATAGGGGACCTTTCGCAACTTGATTCGTGTTCCCATGCGGTGCTTCGCAACGGCGTCGGTCACGCCTTCCAGGTGGCGCTCGCCGGTGGGCGTCTTCCGGTACAGAACCGCGATCCAGATCGTGTCGTCGGTAGAGGTACTCGGCGACTGGGCGAAGACCGGCGACACGGAGAGGAGCAGTCCTGCGAGCGTTGCCTGGAGGCGCAATCGCCGCCCGATGGGTCGTCCGCGAGCGCCTACGGAATTCCTCAACGGAATCCCATCGGCCTGCGCGTGGATGCGCGAACTCGATACGCACACATGGTGTGCCGTCCTTTCCCGCCGGCCCGCGTGACCGCGCCCGCCGTGCGACGGGCGCGGTGTGAATCGATTGCTGCGCTATTCCGGGAGCTTCTTCTTCGCGCTGTTGAGCATTGCAAAGAGATCGAGACCGATAAAGTAGTACTCGCGATCACTCTCGGACATCAAGTTCCAGCCGTAACCGCCCACGAGCAGGCCGTCCAGCACGCTCGCGCTAAACCCCATACCGAACTCAACGGCGTCATCCTCCATGTCGAGTGACGCGAGGTGGAGACCGATGCCCGTGTTCAGGGTGTTGTGGACTCGGCCCAGCCAGTTGGGGTCGCGGAAGCGGTAGTGGCCCATCGCGAGCGCGGCCGCGTTCAGCTTCCAGTCCTTGCGATTGGCGCTTGCCTCGTTTCCTGGCGCCCTTCCTGGCGCCCCGCTCGCAGCGCGTGCGAAGACAACTGCCGCACTTCCGTGAAGACGCCAGCCAAACTGCCGGGCGCGCACCTCGAAGAGTTGGCGCACAATCCCGTCGTCTTTGAGGTTGGTCTCCTCATCGATCTCGACCACCTCGATTTGGACCCTGTCGTTGATCTTGAGGTTGGGGATCTTTCCGAGATCGATCATCGCCTTCGGCGCGCCCGCTCCGTGGGCTTTGTAGCCTGCGGCAATTGCGTTAACGTTGTTCTGGGCGTCGGCAGCGGCCTTGGCGCCGCCGTTGATAGTTTTGGCGTCGCGTTCCATCTGGGGGTTTGCGGAGCGCTCGGCCGCCGTCGGAGATCCGTCGGCCACGTTTTTCTCGGCCGCTTTTCGCTTGGCGTCCGCCTTCTGGGCCTCCTCAACGAACTTTTTGGCACTCCCATCGAGTTCGTCGAGAGCCTCTCGATGTGCCCGAGTGAGGTTGTTGCGTGAGTTGGAGCTAAGCTGCCCGCGCCCTAGCGTGTCGTAGTTGGTGACATGGACCGGGACGTTCGTTGACTTGGAATAGTGGAACGCGCGGACAAGCACTTTCTTCTCGGGCTTAATGTCCGCGTCGATCCGCTCGTTCGCCTCCTTGATCCACTCTGTGAGGTTGGCCCACAGTGTCCCTCCCTGGAACACCGTCTGCGGATCACGGATACCGCGTTTGTCGGGGAGCGTGGCGTACTGCTCCTCCATGGTCTCAACTAGTTTTAGGAATCGGCCGTTGTGAGCCTCCTTGTCAGCTTTGAGCTTCTTGCTTTGGCTCGCAGACAGCGAGCGAGCATCCACCGCGCTGAGCGTCTCGAAGTTGGTTTGCAGTGCCGCCGCCTCCCGCGTAAGCCCTTCGTACACTTTTGTGACGAGTCGAATCCTGGCAAGAACAGCCGGGTCCGTAGGCTGTTCCACCGGCGCTACGTCGAGTTCCAGTCTGCTCGACTCGTCGACATCAGTCGTTGATGACGGATAGATGCGATACGGCTCTTTGCGGTTCGCCACGTACTCTTCGAGGAAAACCGCCGAGTCGGGTGTGGCTCCTTCTTTCGTTCCGTCTTTCTTGTCCGTGTCGTCAGACGTCCCGTTCTTCGTCGAACTGCACCCGAAGGTCAACAACACAAAAAGAGCAACCTGCACAGCTCTCATTAGTTGCCTCCGATCGCGCCCAGCACATTCCTCGCGGTCAGGTCGTTGGCTTGGAACAGTGTGCGTGAGAGGCGTTGGTTGTACACCGCCGCCTTTGTGTCGGCGGGGGCGGGTCCGCCGGGAATCCCGGACACGTCGTCGACGCGGTACAGGTCGAAGAATACTCCTTGTTTGAGGGTCGACAGCATGTCGTAGGAAGCGTCGGTCTCGGCGCCAACGTAAATGATCGCAAACGGCTCTTCCCACTTGTTGGGATCAGGCAGTTCCATCTCGGACTCCTTTCCGCGCGCGGTGTTCGCGCATCAATTTCCTTACGTGCCACGCTAGCGGACTCGGACGTTTGAAGCAACGGCGCAGAACTGAACGTTCGCGCTCAGTCGGATTCTCGGCGGCTGATGGTGCGTCGTTGCCAGCAGGCCCGCCGCCACAAAGTGCGTGGACGCATCGACTTGTGCCCGAACCGGCACGCGGGTCCAGCTAGGCGGCTGATTGATCCGCAACCGTGATCTGCAGGGTTTCTCCACTCACGCCGACGCAGGAAAACGGTCCGGGTCATACATCGGATTGCGGGCGTCGATGACGGTGCCGCCGAAGACGTCGATGAGGCGCTGACGCAGGTCCGAACCAACGCCCAGGAGTAGCGGTCGCGCGGCTTCCGACAGATGTGTTGCGGCGGCGTACTCCTCGGAGTCGACGGTTTCGAAGTGTTTGCGTAGGTCGTCCGTCTTCTTGATGAGCAGGCTCTTCATCGTGTCTATCGGTTTCAGCGTGACGCGGACAGCGAGTCCGAGCCAACCGTCCCTCACCGACATGCGGTCACTGAGCGCGCGGTTCCTCGCGGCCTCGGTCGATGGCGATTTCAGCATTTCCGCCACGAACGCGGCGGCTTTCGCTCTACGTTCCTCGTCATCGAATGACTCGAATTCGCGTGTAGCCGCGCGGATGTCCGCGATCTGCTTTTGGTGTTCCTTTCGCCACTGGAGGCAGTGCTCGAGGAGTACTTCGGGCCTTCGATCCCGCGCTAAACCGGGCGAACCGAGAACCGATGCGACCACCATCGGAATCGATCGCCGCTCGGAGAGCTGCAACTGGCAGCCGACATCCTCCCACTCCTCGAGCACGTACTCGCGAAGTCCGAGATCGAACGCGTGGCCGTTGCGGGTCTCGGGGTCGGATCCCCAACGCACAAACCTCGAGAACTCTCGACAGAAGTCGCGTCGGCCCATCGACGGGAGGTAGACAAGGTTGTCCGCGAGCGAAGGCGGCGCACCGCTCCCCACGAACACTTTCTCCTTGGACAGGCTCCGTTCTTCCGCAAGGCGCAGCCTGAAGTTCATGAACAGAACGGCGAGAACGTCATCCGTCAGCTCCGCTCGTTCTCTTGCGTGGCAGAGCGCTCGAAACGCGGTTTCGTTGGAGAGTAGCGCCGCGTAGAAACGGCGTCCGGTGATCTCTGTCTTTGAGCCGATCTGCGCGATCTCGTCCGCGTGCGGCTGTTTTCGCGATTCCAGGAACCGGATGAGGTTATCGCCGGGGTCGGTCGGCGTGCTGTGAGGAAGATGAAAGAGGTCGAGGACGTTCGTCGCGCATCGCGCGAGCCTCGGAAAAAACGCCGTCGAGTCGCTCGCGGCCTTCAGTTGGATCTCCCGGGAGACGGTGTCGTTCGACGGCGCGACGCCTCCAAACGAGGCACGGAACTCGTCGGCGACCGCGGGATCTCGCAAGGTGTTCGCGACTCGATCGATCTGGTCGAGAATCCTCTGCTGACGGCCACCCCCGACGTTCGTGTCGAACACAACCCGCTCGCCGAGAACGAGCAGGTTGCACAAGTCGAGCGCGCCAACCAGCTTGGACACGTTGGTTGCGCGCACCAACGGCTTGCTGCTGCGCGCAGCCTGTTCGAATGCGTTGAGATCCTCGAACACGCCCAGGGCGTTGCGCAGAAATTGCGTGTCGACATGAAAGACGGGTCCCATCTCTGATCCCTCCAGTGGCCGAACTGCTCCGCCCGCCGGACCATACCTGATCTCGCCAGGCAAGATCGGCCGGTGCATAGCACGTTGCGGGGCCCTGAGTTCCGCCACCCGCCGGCACGGCCGTGTGGCGTCCCTTTCGGCGAAGGCAACATAGACACATCGCAGCGCGTTACCCTATGTTCGCCATGGCTGTGGAGATCGAAGGAGGAGGCGTGACCTTGCCGGGCGACGCGCCCTCGCGGGCCGAGGAGGTTTTCGCGGAGTATCTGCGACGCGAGTTGGCAGGCGACGGGGTGGACTTCGAGGATCTCTGTCGCGCCCACCCCGCGTTGGATGCGGAGCTCAGGCGAATTCGCTCGGAGTGCAGCGCTGCGGATTCGCTCTTTCAAGCTCTCGCGCCGGACGTGGACGCGGAATGGGACACGGAGCCCCCGGCCGAAGCCGGCGGCTCGGCGGCCGACCTACTCCGCCGCCTCGCGCGGCATCGCGCTCCCGGGGCTCGCTATCGGCTCATGGGAAAGATCGCCACCGGGGGGATGGGGACGATCTTCAAAGTTTGGGACGAAGACCTGCGCCGCGTTCTCGCGATGAAGGTGATCGTCGACGGATCTCATCGGTCCGGGCAGCCTGGCGCACAGAAGCCAGACGCCTTGGAACGCTTCCTCGAGGAAGCACAGGTGACCGGCCAGCTCGATCACCCTGCCATCGTGCCCGTGCACGAGTTGGGCGTGGACTCGGAGGGGCGCGTCTTTTTCACGATGCGCCTCGTTCAAGGTCAGGAGTTCAGGCGGATCATCAGTCTGGTCCACGAGCGGAAAGAGGGTTGGAATATCACGCGCGCACTCGGCGTGCTGTTGAGGGCGTGCGAGGCCGTCGCCTACGCTCACGCGAAGGGCGTGATCCATCGCGATCTCAAACCGTCCAACATCATGGTGGGGCCGTTCGGGGAGACCTACGTGATGGATTGGGGGCTGGCGCGGGTGCTTGGGCGGAGCGATGCGCGCGACATTCGCCCGCGCCCTGCGGCAGTGCGAACGGACCGGAGGGAGCAGAGCGCCAAGGACACCCACTCGCCGCTCCTCACGATGGATGGCGACGTAATCGGTACGCCCGCCTACATGTGCCCGGAGCAGGCGGAGGGCGCCATCGAGAAGATCGACCGTCCCTCCGACGTCTACGCGCTGGGCGCGATGCTCTATCACTTGCTCACGGGCGGCATGCCGTACGCCGACCCGGGGTACGACTCCGCGTACGAAGTGCTGCGGCGCGTTCGCCGGGGCCCGCCTCCGCCGGTCGGTGAGGTCGCGCCGGAGCTTCCGGGCGAACTCGTCGCCATCTGCGAGAAGGCGATGCGTAGAAACCCCGAGGAGCGCTACGCGGACATGACCGAGCTCGCCGCGGATCTACGGGCTTTCTTGGAGGCGCGCCCGATATCGGCCCGTCGGCCGCGTCCCACATATCTGGCGCGACTGTGGCTGCGTCGCCACCAAGCCGTCGCCACAACCGCATTGGCCGCGTTTTGCGTCCTTGTGTTGGGAACCGTGCTCTTCTTGCGCTCGCTCGCAGAGGAAAGGGACCTCGCCATCGACGCGAAGGACGAGTCCGAGAGGAATCTCGCGACTGCGTACTTGTGGCGCGCCACCGCGGACGAGTCGCCGGCCGGCCGGCTGTTGTGTGCGGCCAAAGCAACCGATCTCGCCGAAGCCCTGGGACACGGCGACCTGCCGTTTGAAGACGGCGAGGCGACATCGTCCGTGGCGGCCGCGGCACGCGGTCATCTCATCGCCGCCAACGGCGCGGTCCATCGCGCGCGGTGGGTTGCAGCGACCGGGCAAGCGGCCGAAGCTGTCGCGTTCAGCCCGGACGGCCGAGAAGTGGCTTCGGGCGAGCGGGACGGAACGCTGAGCCTGTGGGATGCGCGCACGGGTGACGGGATCGCTTCGCGATCCGCGCTTCCGAGTGAGATCCTGAGCGTCGCGTTCACGTCCGACGGTCGGATCGCGTGCGGCGGGACGAACGGGGAGATTCGTCTTTTCGACGGCGCGTTGCGTCACGAAGAGCGGCGCATCGCGACGCCTCACGGTCCGGTGTGGGCGCTTCGGTTCGACGCGGAAGACGGCGTGCTCATCTCGGCCGGGAGCGAAGGGCCCATTTGCTGCTGGGACCCGGCGACGGGAAGCAAAGTCGCCGAGTTCGCAACGACAGGAAGCGTCGTCCCCGATCTCGCGCTAAGCGGAAGAAAGCTCGCCGCGTGCAGTATCGATGGCGCGGTGCGGATCTACGATCTCGATGCGCGCCGGCTACTTCACGTCGTCAAGACCTCAGGGGAGGCGCTCAGCGCAATCGCGTTGAGCTCCGATGGAGAGCGCGTGGCTGTTGGAGGCTGGGACGGCAAGATCCGGATTCATGAAGTCACGTCCGGCAAGACGCTCGGTGTGTTGTCCGGACACCGGGCGCGGATCTTGTCGCTGGCGTTCCGCGGGGACCGCCAACTCGTTTCCGCGAGCCGCGACCACACGATTCGTGTCTGGCTCCCGGAACTCGAGCAGGAGGTCGCCGTTTTCGAGGGGCACCAGAACGCAGTGAGGTCCATTGCGATCAGCCGCGACGGAACGCGGCTCGCCTCGACCGGTTGGGACAATTCGCTGCGGCTCTGGCAGCTCGACGCGCTCGGGCCAGTCACTTGGATCCGCGAACGCAGCGACTTCGTCACTTCGATCGTCTACGCGCCCGATGGCGACCGGATCGCGTTTGCGCGCGGCAATGGAGGCGTCGAGCGTTGGAACGTCAAGACCGGTCGGCTCGACTCGGTTCTCCGGCCGCGCGCGTCGGACGGCGCCGACCCCGCCGCGGCGACATGGTCGCTCGCGTACAGCGGCGACGGACGCTTGCTCGTCTCGTCCAGCGCGGACGGCACCGTGCGCGTGTGGGAGCGCGGCCAGCCGCGTCCGACGGTGTTGAAGGGACACGACGGCGAGGCCTTCTGTGTGGCCATCAACCGCGAGGGAACGCGCATCGCGTCCGGCGGCGAGGACGGGACGGTCCGGTTGTGGGACCTTTCAGGTGGCGGAGAACCGGTCACGCTCCAGTGCGGCGCGGAAGACGCGATGCACGTGGCGTTCAGTCCGCGTGGCGACCTGCTCGCGTCCGCGCACGGCACCGGCGAGGTTGTCCTCTGGGAGGTCCGCAGCGGCCGGCTCCTTGCTTCGCTCGACCACCGGCCGCACGGTCTGCGATCCGTCGAGTTCAGCCCCGACGGGAAACTGCTCGCTGCGGCGGGCAGCGAAGCGATGCTGCGCATCTGGGATGTTGGCGCGCGCAAACAGATCGCGAGTCCCCGCGGACACCAGGGCCGTGTCTACTGCGTTGCGTTCAGTCCGGACGGCACGCTGCTGGCGTCGGGCGGGTCCAAGGTGCGACTCTGGGACACCACGACGTGGAAAGAGCGGGCGAGCATCCCCGGACACACGGACAGCGTGGTCGCGGTCGCGTTCAGTCCGGACGGCAAGCGCCTTGCGTCGGCCAGCCTCGACACCAGCGTCCGTCTCGTGGACCTGGGTCCGCTTGCGTGGCCCGCCGGAAGCTGTCTCGAGCGGGCTGAAAAACGGAGCGGCTTTCGCCTCGATGCATTCGAGGTTGTCCCGCGCGCGCCTGGGCAGCGGTAGGCGCCGAACTCAACTACGAGCGCGCTCGGGCTACTCCATGCTCTTCCGCAGCGCGCGCATGGCGCGGACCAGGAGCACGGATGCGTTGGTGGGGGAGATCCCCAGCTGTGCCGCGGCTTGCTGGTTGTCGACGTTCTCGATCCGGCGCAGACAAACGATCTCGCGATAGCGGGGGGCCAGGTTGGCAAGGGCCGCGAGGAAACGCTCCTGTTCCTCGTTGCGGACGGCCGCCTCGCTCGGCGTCGTGCCGCCGCCGGCGATACCCGAGTGGAGTGCCTCCTCGCGGGTGGCCCGTCGCTTCGCGGCGTCGAGCTGCTTGTGCGAATCGAGCATTGTGTTCCGGCCGATCGTGAACAGCCACGCGTAGAACGCGCGTTTCTCGCGCGGCTCGAACGAAGGGATCGCGGCGTACGCCTTGATCAGGATCTCCTGCACCAGGTCATCCGCCTGAAGACGCGAGCGGAGCGCGGGGCCGAGCCGGGCGGCCACCCATGCCTCCAGGCGCGGCCTCACCCGCTCGAGGAGTTGCTCGAGCGCGGCGCGATCCCCCCCGTGTGCCTGCCGGTAGAGGTGACGCGTCGAAACCGTCGGAGTCCTGTCGCCTTCCGCAGGCGCCTTTCCGTCGCCCATCTCATGATCCTACGACTTGCGGTCCCGACGGGCTACAGCGCGGTGGCCGCGGTGACGGACGCCGTGCCCAGGCCCATGGCCGTGGGCACGGGGGTGATTGTCAAGTTGTGATGGCAGTCGTCCGTCGCCGAGACGCCAGGTTCGTCGGGCCGCACTTGTTGGCGCGTTTCGGCGCTAGCTGTGCTCGCATGTCGTCCTCGTCCTCGGGGGATTCTCCCCGGGGAACGTTCCACTGGAGGGTCAAACGACAGGGGGCCGGGATCGCTACGCGGAAAACCCGCTTCCGAACGATTGCATTGGCGTTCGCTTCGAGAGGCTCGAAGCCCAGCCCGCATCACGGTTGCGGCGCGAACTTCCAGCTCGAGCACAGACCCGAGCCGCTCACGTCGCAGCCGAGCGTGCGCAGCCACTTCACCATCACGCCGTTGCAGTTGTTGCACGCGGAGAAGTCTTGGCGGAAGTGAACGAACTCCATGTTCATGTAGTCGTTGAAGATCCGCGTTTCGAACTCGCTTTCAAACGCGGTGTCGAGTTCGGTGAGCAGTGTGGCCGAAGCCGCCTTTTCCACGCGCAGGGAGTGCCCTTGTGGCTTGTGCGCTTTGGGATCCCGACCCAGCGTGCCTTGAGTCGGCCAGAGCATCGCCGGGAACGCGCGCAGCGCTCCGGTGTTGTTGCGCGCGAACCACTCCCACTCGCCAAACGTGTACTCGACCCAAGTCCCGTCCGCGCGCGGGAGAAAGAGTGCGGAGTGGCGGCCGTACTCTGCCATGTACACCGTCACCGGGTCGCGCACCGCAGAAGGCGGGGTCACGGTCGTCGCGCAGGCTGCGAGGAGCAGGACGCCGAGCAGCGGTTTCAGGTCCATGCCGCGTCCACCATACGCTTTGAAGAATCGGGGGTGGCCTGGCGCGGGCCAAGTCGCGGTACCAGGTGACTTTTTTGGAGATGTCGGTAACGTTCCGAGTGCTGGCGGGAAGCGCCCGTCGATGTCGTTCATGCCTGTGGCCGGGGAATCGGTGTGCGTGGGACTCTCGCCGGTGGTTCGTGTGGGGCCGAAAGGAGGCGGGGATGGAAAATCATGCGCTGCGTTCTCTGATCCCGGTCGGGATTGCACTTTTCACGGTGCTGGGCGTCGTGACGACCGTTCCCGATCTCAGTTCCGGGCGGCCCGGCGTGGCTCTCGATCTGGAAACGCTCGAGCCCCATGCGCAGCCCCGTTCGGAGGTCGCGCACCTTCTGGAGGATCCGCTACTGAAGCCGATGGCTGCGTTCGCGAAGCGAGTCGCTTCGTGGAACATTCGTAGGAAGAGCGTCTACGCGGACGAGACACGCGCCGCGATGGCGGACGAATTGGGAGAGGCGCTCGAACACGCGGATTTCGTCGGCGAACCTGTGTCGCTGATCGTGATCCCAGCGCAGGCAAGCCACTCGACGGAGGACCGCGAAAAACGTGTGCGTCTGCGCTACGCGGCGATGTCCGCGCTGCGCTCGACCGGTTGTGTGCCGGTTGCGAAGTCCCACCTACTCTGGACCACGTTTCCCTTGATGCACACGGGCGAACCGACGGAAGAGGGCCTTGCGGTCTATGAGCTATTCAAACCGAGCCGTGAATCCGCGACCTCGAACACGTGGGTCATCGTTGTTTGGCTTGCGGATCATCAGATTCGAGTGAATGAGTTCGAAGCCTACAAGGAGGTCGTTAGTGCGGTCCGCCAAGGCGTCGACAGAGCTTTCAACAAGGCGGTCCGCAAAGGTGTCGGCAGTGCGGTCCTCAAAGCTGTCGCCAATACGGTCCGCATGTATGTCGGCGGCACTCCCGGCGAGACGCTCGAAGTGTCCGTTCTCGGGCCGACGTCATCGGATGCGCTTTTTGACCTGAATAGGAACTGGAAGTCTGCGGACGCACTCAATTGGCGAGTCATCTCCCCTTGGGCGACGGCTGAAGCCAAGTACTTCGACCCCGCCGTGCCGACGCCCCCCCGCCATGCGCTCCTCAAACGCCGGCTCGAACCCGTAATCGGGGACGACGGCCAATTGGTCCGTTTGCTGGCCGAGGAACTCGAGTGCCGGCGTGCGCTGTGCAGGGGAGACCACATCCTGATCGTATGCGAGTGGGACACGCTGTATGGGCGCGGGCTTGCCGAACGTTTCAGGGACGAGGCCGGACGTCGTGGAGTAAAGGTCGACGTTGCCTTCTACACAAAGCAGGTTGAACCAGCGGCCGATCCACTTCAGGGTCCGGAACCCCAGAAACCCGGCGCCAAGAGAAGCAACCCCAGAGCGGAAATCGAGATCTCGGTCGGGGACTCGCAGGTGGACTACATGCGCCGGCTCACTCGGCGCGTGCGTGCCAAGAACCTCGACTACGCGGCGGTTGGCATCTTCGGCACGGACACCTTCGACAAGCTCGTCATCTTGCGCGCGCTGCGCAAGCTCCAGGCGAACGCCGTCTTCTTCACGACGGATCTGGACGACCGGTTCATGCATCCGCGGCAACTGCCGTACACCAGAAACCTCGTTGTCGCGTCCCACTATGGTCTGGAGCTCCATCCGAACCTGCAAGGGGAGACGATGCCGTTTCGAGGCTGCTACCAGACGGCGGCCTACCTCGGGCTTCTCAGTGTCTTTAGACCGGAACTGACCGGCCGAATCAGCTCGCTCAAGCCGCAGATCTTCGAGATAAGCCGATCCGGTGCATACAACCTCAGTGCGGGGGGGCATCAGACCGAAGAGGACATCCGGCCCGCGTCGCCCGCGACTGAGCGCCTCGAACTCCTGGCGAGAATCTGGCCGGTGATCTTGTTCGGTGGCGTGTTTTTCCTCGTCATTGCCCTACTGGTCTACGGAATGTTCAACCCGCCGAGCACGGAGCGGAGATGGACGGTACCTGTCATCGTGTTGATTTGGCTCGCCGTTGTCTTTCTCTACGCGGTCTTTTTCAGCTCGCAGAGTCGGGACGGCGAACCGTTTGAGTGGTTCAGTGGCATCAGTGCGTGGCCCGCGGTGCTGCTGCGCATCGTCGTCACCGGTTATGCGGTCGACTACCTCATGAACGCGGTTCGGGAGACCTCCAAACTGAAGCTAAGGCAAACGTGGGACTACCAGCTCCCGGACGCGGCGCCGCCGGCTCGTCCCCGAGGCCTCGCGTTGCTGCGTCCCAGCATCATTTGGAACTTGTGCCGGACGGTTCCTATCCAGTCATGGCGCGATCGGACCGGCGACACCGCAAGACTGTGTCGTGAGTACTTTCGACTGGAATCGCCGGGAGTTCGGATCCTGCGAGTCTGCTGCGGAGTTGTTCCAGTGCTCCTCATCATGATCGCGATCCACTACCTACCGCGCACCTCGATCCTCGCTTGGCCGCGCAGCCCGGTCCGGGGAGCGGGCGCGTTTTTCTTGTCCAGCCTGACTCTGTGGCCGTCGTTGATCGTCATGCTCACGGTCACCGTGTTCGCCTTGGACGCGGCGGCCATCGAAGGGCGATTCATGCGACTCATGGACATCGATTCGCTGTCGTGGAACGCGGGACTGCTCCGAGACGAGGCTGATCGCCGGGGGATTCCGGAGCGCGCCGTGACCCTCATTCTGTGGGTCGAATTGCTGCGCGACCGTTCCAGGGTCGTTTCGCGTTTCCTCTACGCCCCGTTCATCGTCTTCGCGCTGATGATTCTGATTCACAACCATGCGTTCGACGACTTTCGGACTCCGGCGGCGCTGGTGCTCGCATTTCTGGCCGGCCTCGGCCTGATCGTGTGGGCGGGCTTGGCGATGCGTGGAGTCGCGATCCAGACGAAAGCTCGGATCATTCAGAAGTTGCAGGGCATTCTTCAAGAGATTCGGCGCGAGGGCGGCTTTCGAGTAGATCGCGCGGATTCGATGAAGGCGTCCATCGACGAACTCGACGCCATCGACGTTGGCGCGTTCGGCAACCTGCGCTCTCACCCGATCTTCGGCGCGATCGCGCTACCGTTGGGCGGAATCGGGACGATCCAACTCTTGAACATGCTGGGCTGAGTTGGCCGGCAACGCTGTAGGCTGCCGAGCACCGTGA
>JAZFYD010000118.1:0-13004 GCA_036443405.1 Planctomycetota bacterium | reverse complement strand
TAACGGTGATCCACCACCGACTCCAGTTTGGCAGCCCAAGGGCAATAGCGTCCGAGGGAAAGGTAGACGTCGAGGTTGTCCTCGACGAAGCTCGGGCGGCCGTCGCACACCTCGAAGGCAACGTCGGCCAAATGGATGTCGTCGGGATCGAGATGCCACGAATAGGGCGCGTTGTGGTTCGCCTTGCCCGTGCCTTCGTGAATCGCGCCGCCGGGGAAGCGGCCGGCTCCGACGCCTTGCTCCATGTCGAGCAGGTCATTGATCGTTTGCGGGTTCGTGACCCAGACCTGAAAGCGCTCGACGTCGCCGTCGATGCCCTCGACCTTGAACGTCGCGACCACGCCGCCCTTCAAAGTGTCCCCAGGGGGCGGCGTCGGTGTCGGAGTGGGTGTCGGTACCGGGAACGGGTTCGGGACGTCGGGGGTGCCGGTCGGCGGGCCCCCGAACTGAACGGGAACGATCGCGCCCGGGCACGGCGATCAAGCCACGACGCAGACCACCGAGACGGCGACACTTAACAATTGGCGAATCATGCTGCAACACTCCCGCGACCAGTTTGTACGCGTCGTCTAGCCGTGCAGGCCGCGCTCCGGACGCCCCTTTCGGTGCCGGGTGCCCGCCGAAAGTGTCGCGTCCGACACAATTGTCGTGTTGGCCGTTCTTGGTACGCGCCCGGTGTCGCGAGGCCTCTGCAGACTGCTATTCACGTTGGTGAGATGCGTCACGCTCGGAGCCAACGCTCCCCATCGAGTTCGACCGTCTCGCCATCGCGGGAGGCTCGCCCAACAGGACCACGGACGGTGGCTGTTGCCGTGAAGGTGCCCCTTTAGGGTTTTGCAAGGGGTCATCGGGCATCCAGTCGTCGTTCGTGGTTCTGGCACAGCCGATTCCTCTTTACGGACCATCAACCGCGTCGGATTTGTCCAGTCGCCTTTTCGAGCTGGGTCGTGCCCGCTCAGGAGGGTTAGTCGGCGAAACCTTCATTCCGAGGTGTCGGCCTTTTTGGGCCAGCAGCTTATCGAAGTGTTTGCCGTTGAATTCCGAGTTGGTCTTGGGTCGTTGTCGTGAACGCGGGCGGGGGATCCGTTGCCGCGAGAGAGCGACCGGCGTCGACCAGGGGAGGAAGCGCCGTGGCGGATAGTTCGATTCGACACTTTCACACCAAGGTCGTCGGTGTCACGCAAGAGAACGAGGATGGCAAGAGCCGGCAGCGGATCCTGAAATCGTGCAAAGAGATGGAGCAAGTCGTTCTCCTGCACGATGCGGAAAACGAGTACGACGAGTTCGCGATCGAAGTCCGTCGAACGAACGGTCAACAGATCGGGTTTCTGCCCTCCCACACCGCGGAGTCGGTTGCGGAGAACATCGCCGCAGGGTTCGGGTACTGGGCCTGGATCAAGAACCTGACCGGCGGCGAGCGCAGCAAGAAAAGCCGCGGGGCCAACCTGCTTATCCTTGAGGCGGACGCTCAGGCCACGGATGCCGATGTCCAGACCTACGCTCGGAATGAACTCGGCATGAAGGTCGGTCGTTCTCGGAGCGGGTGCGTGTTGCTGTTTCTCGGGGCCGTCTTCCTGATCGTGGCGGCGATGTGAGTCGCCATCGTTTCGCGGCTTGCACCGTTACGAACACGGTTGATGTGTTGTCAATATCGATGGGGCTGCCATCACGGCCTACAATCACCCCGCCGGGCGTCCGTCCCACCTCTATTTTCCCTTTTCCCCTTTTCCATTAGGGCGTCCGGCATCTACTCCCGCCCGCTCGGTATCGTGCGCGGGTCAGGCGAGCGCGGCGGTTCGCATCACCGACCGCACGGTTCCAATGAACCACTCCCGCCCCGTCCGCGGGTTGAGAATCCCCTCGCGGTTCAGTGCCGACGTATGCGCGCCCTACAGCAAGCGCAGCGCAGTGCTGGAATTTGTAACAAGTCTCGCAGCGCCGACGTTGTATACCGCGACGAGTCGGCTCCACGGAGAACGTGATGCATTTGCGCATTGTCGGGTTGGTGCTTTTGGCTGGGCTACCTCTTTGGGCGGGGGAACCGGCCCCGGATTACGAATTCAAGCCGTTGACCGGCCACGACGGTCGGACCAAGCTCTCAGAGCTCTATGGTCAACCCGTTGTGTTCTCTGGGTTTAGCCTGCACCGGCAGGACCCGAACCGCGCTCCCGCGAATCGCATCCTTGCAACTGACGGAATCCACGCCGCCTGGTCTGCGGACGAGCTCCTTGGCCGACACGGAAAGAAGGGACTCATCGTTGTGCTGCGGAATCAGAGTTGGGTTGCCGGGATGCACGGGGCTCATGCGCGATCATTTTGGCTGAGGTTCTTTTCCACAAGCCCGTGGCTAACGCCGGCCGACGACCAAGCTCTGCCGATCCAAAAGGAAGCGGCATGGAGCGATAGGTTTCTCGTTCTCGTTGGCGTCGATGGCCGTCTGGTCATCGAGGGCACGGTGGAGAGCCTCTCGGCTAAGGCGGGACCGGACAGTTTCCGAAGCCGCTTCAAGAAGGCTGTCGAGTCGGAACTCAGCCGCCGGAAGAAAGGGTGGGGCGAACACGCGGCGGTGCGCAGGGCGCGAGCCGCACTCTTCGGCAAGGGCGAGCTGGCCAAAGCATGGAAGATCCTGGAGCGGGTAAGCGATGACAAGGGCGGGGCAGAGCTGCAGAGAGCCAAGAGCGAGGTTCAGGCGCGCCTGGATGTTTCGATCCACGCGATCGGCCGTCTACTCGGTGATGGCCGCTACCTCGACGCGCAAGTGCAGCTCAAGGCGCTTCAAAAGACTGCGCGAGGCGTTGATGCCTTCGAGAAACCAGTTGCTTCAGTGTCGGCCAGATTCGATACGGAGGGTGTGAGGAGCGGGCTCAAGGCAGACACCGAACTCCAAAAGCAACTTCGTCCCCTCAAGAAGCGGAACTTCAAGAAGTTCGGCATCCAGGCGCTCGTCAAGTTGAGAGCATTTGCAAAACAACACGAAGGCACGCCTATCGGTGATCGGGCACGTCGGTTGGAGCCTCTCTTCAAGAGCCTGTTCGCGGCAACGCAGGGCGTTCCGTACAACCGAGTCGAGTAGCAAGTGAAACGGGTCCGCCGCGTACTGGGCAAGGCGTGACCTTGTTCAGCGCGCTGCGGCGGTCTCCATCACCGATCTAATCGTCCCGAAGAACCACTCCCGTCCTGTCCGCGGATTGAGGACGCCTTCCCGGTTCAACGCCGACGCGATCGCGTAGCACGCTTTCCCCGCGTCCCGTAGCTCGCGGATGCGCCCCAGAATGACCTGCTCCTCCGCCACCTCGACAACACGCCCATCCTCGAACCGATATCCAAACGGCGGCTTCCCCGAGATCCGCTTCCCCTGGCGCCGCAACTCCGCCATCGCTGTCTTCGTTCGCTCTGCCGCCTGCTCCCGCTCCAATTGCGAGAGCGCGCCCAAAAGTGTGACGACGAATCTTCCCTGCGCCGATGACGTGTCCAACTGTTCCGAGATGCTGTGTACTGCCCACCGTTCGCGTTCTGCCTTTGCGATCAAATCCAAAATGTCGCGTGTCGTCCGCGACAACCTGTCCAACTTCATCACGACAATTCCCGTCGCCTCACCCCGCTTGAGCGAAAGTAGCGCCCTCAGAAGCGCGGGACGATTGCTCGTGCGCTTAGCCGATAGACCCGCATCCGTTTCGACACGGGCCAACGTGAGCGCGTGTGCGTCGCAATACGCGCGCAGCCGATGGCGTTGCGCGTCGAGGCTGATTCCCGTCTCGGCTTGCTCGATTGTCGAGACGCGCGCGTAGCCAACGACGACGGTGGGTTGGTGCGGTTTGGGCATAACCACATGCAGCCATCGGGGGCGGCATGTGGCAAGGGGACTTGGGATAGGGGAGTGCTCCCTTTTGTGAGCACTCGGGGGAGCGAGTGCCGGTTCGGGACATCGTCTCGGGTCGGTCGAGCAGCGGTGCTCTTCAGGCGGAGTGAGTGCACTCTATCTTCGGCGGGACCGAAACGGCGGAATCCGAATCGCGGCAGTCCACCCGGACTCCGCGGTCACGTAGCAGACATCATTGCGAACGATCGGCGCGCTCAGGCGACCGAACCCCACGGTCTGTTTCCTTCCACGAACGATGCGCAGCTTCGGCAAGCCCTTACGTCGCTCGAGTTCCGAAAGCTTGCGGTCGCGCACGATCGCGCCGTCCTTTGGATCGAAACCGACGAGACGGTCGCCGGCCGTTGCGTAGAGGATCCCGCGAGAGTCGAACTGGCCGAGGCGCGCATCCGAAAGCGCGCGGCGCCATGCCACCATGCCGTCGTTCATTCTCACACCGATGATCGAGTCCCACGTTCGAACGATCGCGACACCGTGACGGTGGGAGAGAACGACGTCGAGGATCCGCGTCTCGTCCCCAGGCCACGAAACACGGCCGCGCCGGTGGGTTGTGAAACCCAGGTCAATGGTCTCGATGTCGGCATCGGCTGGACGGTCCCGTTGTGGTGTGGGCCTGAACGTCCAAAGGGTCTTCCCATCGATGGCCGCGAGGCAATGAACCCGCCCATCGATGCGCTGATTTCCAGTGGAGTTCGCGTAAGCGAACAGGCGTTTTTGCCACACGCCGTCCGCGAATCCAGCGACGCGCTGCATGGGAATGGACCACTTGGTCCGGCCCGTTTGGAAGTCCAAAGAGAGGAGGCGATCGGACTCATCGTGGCCGGCGACAAAGAGCGCCCCCACCGTGGATGCGACGAGCGCGTTGGTTCCGGTTGAGTGCGCCCCGACCCTCTTGGTCCATCTTGATCGTCCGTCGGGAGTCAATACGACCACCACATCGCCGTATGGCAACACAACGACCGCGCTGAGTGACGGAATGAACGACGTTCGTACCAAGAGGTCGGTCCACTCCGCGCGCGGCAGAAGCCGATCTTCCACGTTCGTCGTTCCATCGGCATTGATCACGTGGACGGTGGCTGTCTTTCCCGACGAACGAAAAAACGGAGCCGCGTCGTACAACCAAGAGGGCTCTCCGGTTGCCGCGTCGTAGGCGCACACACCAAAGGGCGGCTGGCTTGCGTATACGAGCCCGTTGTGAATCGCGGCGGGTCGGTGAACGAACTGACCGGTCTTCCACCAGAGCGGTTCTCCGTTCCTCGCATCGAGCACGTCCAGGCCCGTCGAACCTGCGCGTGCGATCCGCCGGTCTCCGACGGTGAGAACGGGAGAAGACTCGATACTCATGCCGAAGACAGACCGCCATTCGATTCTGAGTTCGCTGAGACGACGAATGATCCGCTGCACGCGAAGACGAATCTCCGGGTCGATTTGTTCTCGTTCCGACCGTTCGAACTTCTCTCCCAACGCATCGTAGGCTGTCTTGCCACCCGCGCGGATCAGAGCTTCGAGTTCGCGCCCCGCCTTGTCGCGTTCCTGATGGCTCGCGTGGCCGAGCTGCTCCATCAATTGCGTCAGCCGAGCACTGTTGACCTCTTCGGAACTGACGCTTGCTGCGACGGACAACAACACGGCCACGAGCAACTTCGCGTTGCGGCGGAGCCGAATCGGGTGGGCGCGATCTCTGTGCGACATGCGATCAGTATGAGTGTGATCGGAGTGCTGTGGACTTCGAATTGTGTTTTTACGCCGTTGTTTACGACCGTCAGACCGACTTGGTTCTCTTCTATCTCGAAGGACTCTCCAGCTCGGAAGTCGCGTGGGTGCTCGACATCCCGCGGTCCACGCGGAGAGCGGTAGAACGACCCCGCGTTCTGCCGTGTTGGCGTATAGACTGCTGCGCGCCTGCAGACGGCACCGACGAGGCCGCCGGGCCCATCCTGGGCATTTGGGTTCGCCGGATCGGGCCGCGGCCACGTTGTCATAGCAGTGGCCATCGATCCCGATCACCTTCAGGCGCACACCACGTTCTTGCGTGATGTGGCTCGCGCGCTTTTGCGTAACGAGCACGACGCCGAGGATCTCGTCCAGGAGGCGATGGCGGCGGCGCTTCGTGCGGACTCGGCTCCGCGCGGCGACCTGCGCGGTTGGCTCGTCGGGGTCGTGCGCAATCTGGCCAAGAACCACCATCGGAGCGAGGGGCGCAGGCGCCGGCGGGAACAGGTTGCGTCGACGCCCGAGGCCGTGTCCGGTCCCGACTCGGACGCAGCGCGCGCCGAGATCCTGCGCGTTCTTGCTCAAGGCGTAACCGGCCTGCCCGAGCCCGAACGATCGACTCTTCTTCTTCGCTACTTCCGCGATCGCAGCGCGACCGAGATCGCGCTGCGATACGGCGTGACCCCGAAGACCGTGCGCGTTCGGTTGCGGCGCGGCATCGCTCGGCTGCGCGAAGACCTGCAGCGGCGCTACGGCAAGACGGCTTGGATCGCCGCGATCACGGCCGTCGCGGGAACGACGCAACGCGCGTCGGCGTGGATGGCCGCCACGGCTGTGGCCGTCCTGCTCGTCGTGTGCGGCACCGCGTTCCATGTGTTTGGCAACCGCGACGACGAACCGGAAGTTCGGCGTACCGAGGTCGCCACGGCACCGGCGGAGGTGTCGAAGGACAAAGAACCGCAGCAACCGCTCCCGCCGGCCGTCCCGGAGAGCGAGCCCGCGTCCGAACCGAGCAAAGTCGACCCGCCTGCGTCGCGAGTCTCATCCCAACCGACTTCGGCGAACAACCCTATCGCGGCGCTTCCGCGCGACGGCCGCCGACCGGTGCAGGCGGGCGTTCACAACGAACCGCAGAAGTCCCTTCCCATACACGGTCTGACCCCCGGCTGGGGGCGTGAAGCGATCTGGTGGTCGCTCAGCGGGAAGCATCTCCTCACCGTCACGCGCGCCGGGCAGCACTTTCGCGATCTGGCGCTGGATTACGAGCTGTGGGTCGCGGATCCCAAGGGCCGCGAACCGCCCGAGTACCGAACGCTGCGCGCCGACCGGGCCCGCGACGATGCGTACCACGAGACGGTGAAACAGTGGACCGCCGGCGCGCGCGTGCTCGGTCGCGGCCGCTTCCATCAGTTGCCGGTGTTCGTGCACGTGCTCGACCAACAACCCGGCGCTGTGCTGTTCGAGCGCTATACGCATCACGGTTACGGGAACACGCTCGCGTTCATCGACTGGGACGGCGTGTTGCGTTGGACACTGCGGCTCGAGGATCTCTTCACGAGGGAGGAGCGCGCGCGGTTCCCGGATCCCGACCACTCGATCCTGTGGGGTTTCGACGGGCTGGGCTTTTGGGTCAACGAGCGCAGCGGCACAGCGGTGTTGCACTCCGTGCAGGGCGCGTTCGTCGAGGTCGCGCTCGATACGGGCGTGGCCAAGCGCACTGACGCGGCGGCGTTGCTCGACGTGATCCGCGATCCGGGTCTCGAAGCGATGCGGCTGCACGCGCTGCGGGCGGTAGCGCCACACCGGCCGCGAGGCTTCGTGCCCCTGCTGAAACGGTTGGCGGCCGACGGGCCCAAGAAGCTCGCCGCGGCCGCGCGCGAGTTGCTGGCGCGCGGCGATCTCGAAGTGCTGCTCGGCAAGCTCGACGGGGGCGCGGCGACGATTCCGGCCTTGCGTAAGCAGATCAAGCAGAAGTGGGGGCGCCAGGCGCTCGCCGCGTTGCGCGAGATCGTCGGAGATCACGAGGCAAAGCGGTCCGTTCGGCTGCGCGCGCTGCATCTTCACCACACGATCGATTCGGCGGCCGCGGTGGGCACGTTGCTCGAGGACCCGGCCGACCTGTTGTCCGACGGCGTGTTGTCCTGGCGCAGCGACCCCGTCCTCGAACAGTGGTGCGAGGACCGCATCGTCCAACTCGGAGACGCGGGCGTGACAGCGCTGCTGCGCCAGATCCAAGACAAGGACACGCCGTTGCAAGCGCGCCGCGAAGCCACCCGAACGATGGCGCGCATTCAAACAGACAATTCGTTCGACGTGCTCGTATCGCTGTCCGCCGACCGCGACAACATCATCACGTGGCACGCGCGCGGCGGTATCACGTCGTTTCCCCAAAAGGGCCTCGCCGCGCGTTTCGAGGCGCTGCTCGTGAAGGGCTCGCCGGCCGACGCTGCGATCGCGGAGTACTTTGGCGCCAACCCGAATCCGCGGGTGGTTGTCGCCCTGATTCGCGCGATGGAGCGCCACGCCGACGACGCGGCGTTGCGCGGCGCGCTCGGGTACGCGGTGCAGCGGTGCTCGGGGCAGTTCATCCCGGAGCGCGCCGATCCGGCCGCTTGGCGCCGCAAACTCGGGCACTGAGCCGGTCGGTCGGGCCGCGTGCGTCGGCAGCCATGCCGATTCTGGGCGCCATAAGCCGTGCCTGCACAAAGCATTACGACGAGTCGGTGGTGTACGTCGTACACCTGAGAAGGGGCGGTTCGTTCCCCTGGGCGGCGGCCACGTTAGGGCAGGAGAAACGCCCATGAAGACACTGATCGCGCTGACCCTTTTCGTGCTCACCACGCCGACCTGGGCCCAGTGCTGACCCCTTGGCAAGTCCGCCGGGTCCGGCGGAACCAAATCCGGGAAGGTCTCGGTCAAGAGCGACCCCGGTTTCAAGATCACCTGGAAGGACGTTCGCAGCATCCGTGCCGAGGCGACGACCGGTGGCGCGGGCGGGCGGGTCGCGGAGCGCACCCGCCCGCTGATGATCTATGTCTACGACGCCGCGGACGTGGATGCGCGCTACGCCATCGAGTCCGAGAAGGCGCTGGCGGATGAACGTGTGCTGGTCGGTGCGCGGTTTTTCGATTGCGTGCGAATCGGCGCGGAGCAAGCGCGTGCGGACGTGACCCTCAAGGCGCACATCAAGAGTGTGCCGTGTCTCTTGGTCGCGCAACCCAACGGTGCGGTGACCCGGTCGGTGCGCAGGCTCTCGGCGCCCGCGGTGTTCGGCGCGATCTCGTCGGCGATGCGCAAGGACTTCAGGAACTGTCTGGCCACGACGCTCAAGAAACAAAAAGAGTGCCTAAAGGCGCGCGCCAGGCTCGACCGTCAGCGCGCTCGCTTGCCTCGCATGCGCGAGTCGAAGCGCATCAAGGCCGAACAGAAGTTGCAGCTCGAAGACAGAGCACTCAAGGCCCGCGAAGAAGCGCTCTACGTGCTCAAGCCCAAGAAATGAGTGTGCGCGCGTTCTTCGCGTCGCTCGTTCTTGCTCTCTCGCTTTCGGCGGGGGAAGTCGGTCTGGAGAAGATCGAATCCCCCGCCGCTGTGCGCGTTTACGCGCTGCCGGGCGGTCGGGAGGCGACGGAGCGGCCAGTCGCCCGGTTGGCTCGCGTCGGCGAGTATGAGTTGATTGTCGTCGATGTCGACGGCGACGGTTCCTTCGATGAGGCCGGCGTCGACGGCTGGTGCCTCCGCGGCTCGCCGTTTCTGTTTCCGTTCGAAGATCCGATTGTGGTCGGCGGCGATCGCATCGAGCTGTCGACCGACGACGGGGTCGCGACCTTCGAGTTCGCGGAGGCGCCCGCTCGCGACACGAAGGCGATGCTCGCGGGCTGCAACCGGTTGCGCATGGCTCAGGGTCTGCCGCCGCTCGGGCTCGATGAGCCGCGTGCGCGCGGTTGCCAAAACCACGCTGCGTACATGGACCGCC
Source organism: Planctomycetota bacterium (assembly GCA_036443405.1). Lineage (GTDB taxonomy): Bacteria > Planctomycetota > PLA2 > PLA2 > PLA2 > JAZFYD01. The sequence continues at coordinate 3,441 of JAZFYD010000118.1, read as the reverse complement.
ACGGGATCACGAAGACCGAGAGCCCCGCGCACGACGAGTACACCGATGAGGGCGCCGCGGCGGCCAAGCAGGCGCTTGTCATGCGCGCGGCGAATCCGGCGACGGCCGCGGCCGCGATCTTCCGCTCGTTTCCCAACCGCATCTGGCTGTTTCACGCGCGGCTGGACCGGGTCGGCATCGGCGTGACGGCGAATCACATCGCGTTCGACATCGCAGCGCCGTTGAGCCGTAGCCGGCGGCCGGTGTGGCCGGTGGTGTTACCGGTGCCGAACAGCACCGGTAATCCGACCGCGCTTTACAAGACGAGGCCCGCGTTGTTCGACGGCGCGGGCAACGGTTTGCCGATTACGCTGCAGTTTCCGTCGGCGGAGATTCGCGGCGTGACGGCCGAGCTTCGCAGAAAGAGCGAGCGCGGCAAGCAGGTCGGCGTGTTGGTGTCGTGGCCGGAAAAACCCGCCGCGCGCGCGATCACGGGCAACGCGGAGTCGATCTGCATCATCCCCAAGAGCGCGCTGCAGCCGGGCACGGAGTATTTCGTCAAGGTGGGTTACGCGTTTCGCGGGCAAGCCGGAGAAAAGAGCTGGACGTTTCGCACCGCTGGGGCCGGTGGTGGAAAAGGCAAGGGCGCCAAAGATGTCGTGTTGAAGAAGAGGGCCGCGTTGAAGCCGTTCCCGCTCAAGCGCCGGCCGCGCTTTTTCTTCGAGCCCGCGTCGCCGGCGATCGAATCGCCGAAGGCGCGGCGCGCTTCGTTGGGCGGCAAAACGATCGTGTTCGTCGATCTCGACGGCAACGGCCGGTTCGGCGACCTTGGCACGGACGGGTGGATGCAAAAGGGCGATCGGTTCATGTTTCCGCTCGAAAACCCCATTGTGATCGGCGAGCAGGAGGTCGAGTTCGTCGTGGAAAGCGACCACGTACGGTTCCGCCAGCAAAAGGTGCCCGTGCGCCGGCCGTATCGAATCGCGCTGACGAAGTGGAACGAGATCCGGAGGCGCAACGGTTTGCCGCCCGCGATATTTCGTCTCGAGCTGTGCAAGACTTGCGAGGACCACGCGCGGTACATGGATCAAAACGGCCTGGCGACGCTCGAGAAGCCGGACAGGCCCGGGTACACCAAAGAGGGCGCGCGCGCGGGTCGGCGCGGCACCAACATTGCCGTAGCGGATCTCGATGTCGCGATGGTTTGGTGGGAGAAACGGTTCGGCGACCGCCGCAAGGTGTTTTCGCCGTGGGCGGCGGAGGCGGGCGTGGGCCGCGGGCAGGGACACGCGGTGCTCGATCCGCAGGCCAAGCCGCGGCGCCGCGCGTGGACGTGGCCGTCGATCGTTCCGGCGCCGGAAAGCGTCGACCAGCCCGTTTCCAACGCAGGCGGCAATCCGGTGATCTTCCCCGATCAGCTTCGCGACGCCGACGAGGTCGGACGCACGGGCTATCCGATCACACTGTTTTTCCAACGCGGCCAAGCGGACTTCGACGAGGTCGAAGCCGAGCTGCGCGAGGGCGGCGCGCACGGCAGACGAGTCGAAGTGCTGATCGCATGGCCCAAGAAACCCGCGTACAAGGAAATCCCGAGCAACTACCACGGGATCCTGGTGCTGCCCCGCAAGCGGCTGCGCAAGAAAACGCGTTACGACGTGTTGGTCAAAACCAAACGCGGGGACAAGACCAACGAACACCGCTGGTGGTTCCGAACCGGACGCGGCCGTTGACCGAAAGAAACAGGCGGGGGCCGCCTCGCGGCAGCCCCCGTCGAGAGCGCGTTTCAGGTTCTCGCTAGACAATGAACAGCAGTTCGTCCATGTCCGGGACCGACGCGCGGTAGTTGGGGGGTGGTGTTCGGTTGCGTGGTTGCATGGACACATGCAGCCATTGGGGGCGGCATATGGCAAGGGACGTTGGGATAGGTGGGGGTGCTCAGTTTCGGGAGCACTTTCACGCCGGCGTTCGCGTGATGGCGATGATCGTGGCGACGCGCCACGACGGCGCCAGGTGCGGGACTTGGGCGCGATCGTCGACGTGTTCGCGCACCCGTTCCGGTTGCTCTCGGGCGTGCCTGGCGGGCACCTGTGCGGCGTGACCGCGCGCATCTAACAGCCTCGTTCGCCGGTCGAAATGGGCCGCGAAACACGCCGTTCAGACGCGCCAGGTTTCTTGCGTATCAGGCCCCCAAAAGCTGCACGATATGGGGACCTTTTGCATGTTTTGACCACCCCATGGGCGGCATGCAAAACCCCCAACGAAACCCCTCATTGGGCTGCAAAAGAGACGCGCTAGGTTGGGTGAATCGCACCGGCAGGCGCGGACCGAATGCGTTCTTGGGGCGTGACTAACCGGAGACCGATTTCAGGCGACTGAGGCCCCGAGTTTTGAGCGGTCGAAGCTTCCCAAGGGCACCGCTCAAAATGCCAGGTGCGGCCCTATCCCCGAGCTATCTGCGGCTCTCGGAGAGCCAGTAGGTTCGCCTATGCGCACCGAACCGTTGGCATAGGTTTCGGCAGCTTGCTCTCAACTTTCGACGCTGGATTCCGCGCAGAGGTTGCTGCCCCACCCGGCGCCCCTCGCGGTCTTCACGGACAGGGCGCGGGAATCGAAGACACGCGGGGCGGCTATCCTAGACCCGGTAGCAATGCGACAGTTGGCCTTGATCGCGCTGGTCTCGATCGCGGCGTTCCTGCTCGGGCGCGGGACTGCTCGTGATACGGCGCCTCCGTCCAGGGTTACGGACCGGGGGGAAGACGCTCCGCCTCGGCGCCCCGCGCCGGGTGCGGGCACGAAGAGGAGCGACCCCGTTTCACCGGTTACGCAGCGGGCTCAACCACCTCCGGACATGGAGCCGGAGTCGGACTTGACGCCTGCCGCGCCCGGGTTTGTTTTGGGGGAAGGGCGGGGCGTCCTGGAGATCCGCAACCTCGAGGCTGCGATTGATCTCGACCTGAGGACGCGCAACATGCGCGGCCAGTGGGTGAAGGTGGACTTTCTCGACACTACACCACCAACATTCCGCGCGGAGATTGCGGCCGGACACTACCGGCTGCGCGCCACGAGGGAGTCCGAGCCGGGCCCGCGCACCTACGAGTTGCGCGTCGCGCCCGGGGCGATGGTCGTCGTCGATCTTGCGGCAGCTTCGACGCCCGACCTGTTTCCGCTGAGTCCCGGGCTCGGCCGCCTCGATGTCGAAGTCACTGGTACGCGGGAAAGGCCTCTGCACCAAGTCGCGGTCTTGCTCACCGGGCGCGACGGCGAGTTGGGCGCGCGTACCACCACCAGCGGCCGCGTACGTTTCGATGTGATGCCCGGCCGCTACACCGTGACGGCCGGGGCACTTGCGAAGACGGTCTCAATTCAATCGGGCCGCAAGCTGGTGCTGCGCTTGGATGGTCGCGCCACCGGAGAAATCGATCTCGATGGCGGGATCAACGGAACCTACGTCGAAGCGTTGGA
>JAZFYD010000117.1:0-2556 GCA_036443405.1 Planctomycetota bacterium | reverse complement strand
TGGGAATCCTAACGGAATAGGACTGCCTCTTACAATTCCTGCGTGGATTCCCTGTTCGAAACCAGCGTCACACTCCGTTCCCAGGTACGCGTACTGCGCGCGGAGCCCGCCGCGCCGCTTGTGATCGCGCTGCACGGTTGGGGCATGAACACCCGCACGTTTGCGCGCTGGCTTCGCCCCGGAGTCGAGCAGGGCGGGGCCAGTTGGTGGCTTCCGCGCGGCATTCTGCCGTGTGAGGTCACGAGCCCGCCCAAGCGCCGCATCGGATATGCGTGGTACGTGTTCGACGGCGACCAGGACACACTCCGCGCGAGCATGGACGAGTCGATGGCGTACCTGACGTCGCTGGTGGCGATGGCGCGCGAAGCGTTGCGGCCGTCAAGTGTTGCGTTGCTGGGGTTCAGCCAGGGGGCCTACCTCTCGTCGTATGTCGCGCTCAGCCGGCCCGATCTCTTCGACACCCTGGTGTGCTGCGCTGGCCGGCCGAAGGCCGAGTTCATCGACGATCTAGATGCGGCCAAGAGTGTGCGCGTGTTGGTGCAGTCGGGCAGCGAGGACACGTCGGTCACACCCGAGCTGATCCAGAAAGGTGTGCAGCCGTTGGTCGACGCGGGCTTGAACGTCGACTCGCGTACCTACGACGCCGGCCACCGACTAACGAGCGAGATGGCCGAAGAGGCCGCCGGCTTCGTGCTCGCGGAGTAATGTCGGCCCAACGGCTAACGCCGTTGGAGCTTCCGAGATCGGACGGTCCAGGGACGCCTCAACGGCGTCAGCCGTTGAGCCAGCAACACGGAACGGCGTCAGCCGTCCGAGTCACGAACGGGGCGACCCGTTGAGCCAGACTAGTTGTGCAGCTCGTGGGACAGTTCGACGAGTTCGTCGCGCAGCAGGCGGTCGCGATACACACGCAGAATTTTGCCCTGGCCGGGACGCTGCAGCAGTGCGGCGTCGAACGTGCCGGGCTGCACCGCAGTGACCGTCGGCGCCTTCATCAGTCGATTGCCCCAGCGAAGATGGCCGTACGACGGGTTCGCCGCGATCAACGTCTCGTCGATTCGTTGCGCGGCGTCACCGGGCACCGCGCCCTTGAACTCGATGACCCACTCGTGGGCGCAATAGCCGGCGGCGGGACAAACGGTGAACTGTCGCACTGCGAGACCGGTCTTCTCGATGACGTGCGCGGCCTGGTGCCCGTCCATCTTTTCCGAAGCCAGATCAAGCATCGCACTCAGGCGGCGCATGATCTCGATCCGCGGCGGGTCGGTCTGCGTGAACCGGACGATGTCCCCCGGGCTGTACGCATAGAGGCCCGACGGCGTCGTCACGACAAGCACGTAGTCCTTTCCGGCTTCGACCTCGTGCATCGCGAGCCGCGGTGCATCGTCCACGCCCCAAGAATCGACGGGCACAAATTCGTAGAAGTGATCCTCGAGCATCGGCGACATCGCGCCGCCGGCGTCGGCCTGAAATCCGAGCGCGGCCTCCGTGGCGAGGTAGAGCTCGGCGAACCGGATGCCGGGAAACGCCTCCTCGAAAACCCCGCGGTAGTTTTTGAGCGGAATGCCGCTCGTGACGACCAACTCCGCGTTGGGCCAGAACGAGCGCAGGTCCTTGTGGCCGGTCCGCTCCTGGAGAAACTCGATGAACCCGGCGACATAGGACGTGACGCCGAAGAACATGCGGACGTCGTAGTCGCGGTACTTGCTCGCCATCAGCGCGTACTTCTCGCCCCAGTCCGCGATATTGAGCTCGTCGCGCGTGGGCAATCCGATGTTATGCAGCGGGTAGGTCTGAGCGCTGGAGATGATGCCGGTGATGTAGCCGACGGGTACGCCGTGTTCGGTGCGCTCGAGTTCCGCCGGCGCCGACACCTGCATTCCGTACCCGCGCAGCAGCGAGTAGCTCTTTTCTCTGGCAATGTACGCACGTGTCGCGTTCCCCGCGGCCCGGCGCAGGCCGCGCACCGTGGCGCGGGTCAGCGGGATGCGCTTGGGCTCCGCCGTCGTTCCCGAGCTGATGGCGAAGACATCGACCGGATCGGCGAACAGGACCCTCCGCTCCCCCTCACCGATGCGCCGCCATGCGTCGTGGTAGTCCGTCGCCGTGCTGAGTGGCACGGCCTTTTGGAAGTCAGCTACGGACCGGATCGATTCGAAACCGTGCGCGCGGCCAAACTCCGTGTCCTTGTTGCGCCCAACAAGGGCCAGCAGCTTCTTTAGCTGAAGTTCCCGGAAGTTCCGGTCGCTCTCGGCCAGAGCCCGCATGCGCCGCTCGACGGCGTCCTGAACGATGGTCTCGATGTCGGGCATGCGTGTCGTCGCTAGATAACCGTGCGAGGCGGTAGCGGCAAGCCCTATCCGATTTGCCGCCCCGCATGACGGGGGATGTGCGCCGGGATTGCTCCCGCACGCACATTCTGCAGCATATCCGGCACGCGGGACGGCAGTCGCCTGCGCACCTGGCCAACTTGCGCCGCTAGAACAGGAACTCGAGCCCGAAATAGGCGTAGAGCGGCTTGCCCGCTCGCGGACCGTGCGGGTGGCGCGACGAGAG
>JAZFYD010000116.1:0-16264 GCA_036443405.1 Planctomycetota bacterium | reverse complement strand
CAAAGCCTCGTCCTGCCCATGTCTCCCGTATGCGACGAGACGCGCGTCTACCTGAACCTGGGCACGCACCTCCGCGTGTTCGAAAGGAAAACGGGCAAGCTCGTCGACGTCGTGCCCAATCAGGACGACCCCGATATCCCGACAGCTGATCTCGCGATGTCTGACATCGGCTGGCTTCTCGTTCACTCGCCGGGCGCGCGCGCGGTGACGGTGCACAAGGGTCTCGTGCACTTCGCACGTCTACCGCGCGCGGCTCTGCCCTCCCGAATCGAAGCGAAACTGCGCAACGAGCTGGTCGCGTATGACGTCGAGAAACGCGCGATCGTGTGGCGCATCGGCGGCGGCACGGACACGGACACGGTGTTGAAACGCGGCGTGTTCTTCCGCGGCGCACCCGCGGTGGCCGGATCGCGCCTCTTCGTGTTCGGCGCGGCCCGGGTCAAGAGCGAGGACGGTGAGTTCACACGCAAGGAGGAGGGGTACCTGTTCTGTTTCGACCGCAGGACGGGCGAGCTCCTTTGGCGCCGGCTGCTCGCGTATGGCGACACCGAATCGCCGCCGACGTTTCCGCCCCAGGCCGGCGTCGCGCCCGCGTATTCGCGCGGTGTGGTCACGGTCGTCACCGGCCTCGGCGTCGCGGCTGCCGTGGACGAACGCGACGGCGAGATTCTCTGGCTCCTGCGGCATAGCCGGATGCGTTTCCGCGAGCGGCAACGCCTGTCCCGCAACCGGCCCGACCGCTCCCTGCGGCACCGCTCGGCGTGGTTTCGCGAGGCACCGCGGATCGTGGGCGATTCCGTCTACTTCGCGCCGTTTGATGGCGAAGAGTTGCTCGCGTGCTGGCTGCGCGGAAAGCTCATCGACGGCGATTTCTTCGTCGTGCGCTGGGAAAAGAGCCGCAAGAAGGACCACTTCAACTGCCTGCTCGAGCAGGTCGGTGGAATCCACGGCGGCCGGATCTTCTCGATCGGCCGCCCCGACGATCGCAATCCGCGGCTCTACGAGTCCGTGGTTTCGGTCCCGCTCGATCTGGGTCGCGGCCTGGCCTATGGACGCCTGCCCGCGATCGTGCGCGACCGGCGATCCGGACTGGCGCTCCCGCCGGAGCTGTTCGGACGGGCGTGCATAGCGGGCGACGTCCTGCTGGTGCCGACGGAGACGCGCCTCTACCGGTTCGATCTCTCGGCGATCCACACCAAGGCCGCGGGCGCGGCGGCTGAAACCGTGCATGAAATCGCGTCCTTGAAACCGTACGAAGGCTTGGCGGAGTCGCGCTCCAGCTTCGGTAACCTGATCGCGGTGGACGGAATCCTGTATGCGGCGACGGTGACGGAACTCATCGCCTATGGCCCGGCGTCCGCCAAACCGGATCCGCCGGAGGAGGGGCCGCCGGAAGGCCCGCCGCCGCAGGACGGTCCCGAGGAAGACGCAACCGGGAACGACCCGGAGTGAGCCGAACCGCGTGGTGCTGCCGGCGGTCCCGAGCCCGTCCGGACCATTTTCTGGGCCGAATCCGAGTCCGGCACTCGTATGGCGGTGCGGAAGCGTAAGCACCGCCCCCGCGCGGCCTTATACTTCTCCCTCGCGACGGCTGACGCCGTTGGAGCGATCGAAACTCCCATCCACTGAAATCTTCATGCCTGAGTCCCACGACACCGTATCCGCCTCCAAATTGGTCGAAGCGCACAGGGTCATTCGCGCCGAACTCGCGAAACAGATCGTGGGCATGGACCAGGTCATCGACGAGGTCCTGATCTCGATCTTCGCCCGGGGGCACTGCCTCCTGGTCGGCGTGCCCGGCCTCGCGAAGACCCTCCTGGTCTCCACGCTGGCGCGCACGCTCTCGCTCTCCTTCACGCGAATCCAGTTCACGCCCGACCTGATGCCGGCGGACATCACCGGCACCGAGGTCATCCAGGAGGACAAAGCGACGGGCCAACGCTCGTTCAAGTTCCTCCCGGGCCCGATCTTCGCGAACATCGTCCTCGCGGACGAGATCAACCGGACCCCGCCGAAAACGCAGGCCGCGCTCCTGGAATCCATGCAGGAACACCAGGTGACCGTCGGCGGCGAGAAGCACGTCCTCGAGGAGCCGTTTTTCGTCCTTGCGACCGAGAACCCGATCGAGCAGGAAGGCACCTACCCGCTGCCCGAGGCGCAGCAGGACCGCTTCATGTTCAACGTGAAGGTCGAGTACCCCTCGCTGGAGGAGGAACTCGACATCATGAAACTCACGACCACCAACGTGACGCCCGACGTCACGGCCGTGCTCGGCGGCGCGGAGATCCTGGAACTGCAGGAGACGGTGCGGCGGGTGCCTGTCGCCGATCCCGTATTGCGCTACGCCGTCGACCTGGTGCGCGCCTCGCGCGTCGAATCGCCGGACGCCCCCGACTTCATCAAGGAGCACATCTCCTGGGGCGCCGGTCCGCGCGCGACCCAGTACCTGATCCTCGGCGGCAAGGCCCGCGCGCTCCTGGAGGGACGTTTCTACGTCTCGACCGAGGACATTCGCGCCGTCGCGCTGCCCGTTCTTCGCCACCGCCTGATCCCGAATTACAGCGCGGAGGCGGAGGGCATCACCTCCGACCACATCATCGATCGCCTTTTGGAGACGGTCCGCCCCAACTCGGACGATGGCGGAGAACTACCGCAAGTATTTGGATCCTGAGGTCCTCAACTCGATCGAAGGCCTTGAGCTCAAGGCCCGGCTGATCGTCGAGGGTTTCGTATCCGGTTTGCACCGCTCGCCGTTCCGCGGGTTCTCCGTGGAATTCGCCGAGCACCGGGAGTACGTGCCCGGAGACGACATCCGGCACATCGACTGGAAGGTCTACGGCAAGTCGGATCGGTTCTACATCAAGCAGTACGAGGAGGAGACCAACCTCCGGGCGTGGATCTTCCTCGATGTCAGCGAGTCGATGGAATACGGATCGGGCGCGATGACGAAGGTCGACTACGGCCGGCACATCGCCGCCGCGCTCGCGTACCTCATCGTGCAGCAGCAGGACGCGGTTGGACTCGTGACGTTCGACTCCGAGGTGCGCAGCGTCCTGCCCGCCGCTTCGAGCGCCGGACATCTACGCACGCTGTTGCACGCTCTGGACACCGCGGAGGTCGGCGGCGAGACCGGAGTCGGTGATGCGGTGCAACGCGCGGCCGAACAAATCGGCAGCCGCGGTGTGATCCTGCTGATCTCGGACCTGTTCGACTCCGTCGACTCGATCCTGCGCGCGGTGCGCCGCCTGCGCCAAGCGGGCCACGAAGTCGTGTTGTTTCAACTGCTCGACCACGACGAACGCCACTTCCCGTTCGAGCGCACCGTCCTGTTCGAGGGTCTCGAGGCCTTCCCGAACGTGCTGGCGGACTCGGCCGCGCTGCGTACGGCGTATCTCGAGGAGCTCGCCCAGTTCACACACGACCTGCGGCGCGGCTGCCTCGGTGATCGCGTCGACTTCGTCGAACTGGACACGTCCAAGCCGTTGGATGTGGCGCTCAGCGCCTACCTCGCTTCCAGAGAGGTGCGTAGGTGATGCTGCTCGGGCTGTCATTCCCGCGGCTGCTCGGGCTGGCGCACCCGGGGCTTTTGTGGGCCGGACTCGGCCTGATTTCAGTGCCGATCCTCATCCACATCTTCTTCCGCCGGCAGCATCGCATCATTCGCTGGGCGGCGATGGACTTCCTGATGCGCGCGCTTCAAAAACAGAAGCGGCGCATGCAGACCGAGAACCTGATCCTGCTGATTGTGCGCTGCCTGCTTCTTGCGCTGCTTGGACTCGCGCTCGCGCGTCCCGCCGTGCACGCCGGCGCGGTCGCCCAGCTCACGGCAGGATCGCGGAACGTCGTGCTGATCATCGACACGAGCGCGAGCATGTCGGCGCTCCACACCGGCCGCCGTGCGCTCGACCGCGCGCGGGAGCGTGCCGCGTCGCTGCTGGACGGGCTGCCCGATTCCTCGCGCGTCACGCTGATCGCGACTCGCGACGACCTGGCCGGCGGCGCACCGCGCGCCCCCATCCAAAACGCCAAACCCACCGAGGCGCGGGCGCGGCTCGCGGGCCTGAAGCCGAGTCACGGCCCGAATCACCTCGGCGATGTGTTCCGAATGGCGCGCGACAAACTGCTCGAACTGCCCGGCAACCGTGTGGTCGCGTACCTGACGGATCTGCAGCGGCGCGATTGGTTCGAGAGCGACGGCGCGCGGCGGGAGGACGTGTACCGCGCGCTTCGTTCCCTCCGGCCCGACGACGAGACCGGCAACGTGCCCGTGACGGTGATCGACATCGGCAGCGAGAAGATCGCGAACGTGGCGATCTCGGAGTTTGAGAAGGAGCACGGTCTGGAACTGTTCGCCGGCACGCTCTCCGGTCTCGTCGTCACCCTGACGAACTACGGCCCGACCGACGCCTCCGGCGTCGTCACCCTGTCCATGGCGCGCGAGGGCGAGGATCGCTGGGAGAAAAAGACGGCGGTGGACGTCGACATCAAGCGCAGCATCGAGGTCGGTTCCGCATCGAAGACCTCGCGGAAACTCCACCTGCCGCTCCCGCCGGGCAGCGAAGGTCTCGCGCGTTTCAAGGTCACCTTCCGGGCGAGCAGCGGTGCGCACGACCGCCTCGCGGCGGACAGCGAACGGTTGCTCGCGCTGCGGGTGCGCCCGCCCGTGCGTTTCCTTCCGATCAGCACGGATCCGACCCGCACGCTCTCGATGTTCCGCGACGCGGAATACGAAGGCGGCCCCATCGATCTCATCGCGCCGGCCATGCCGGGTAGCCTCTCGACGGCGGATCTGAGTGCGGTGGACGTCGTCGTCTGGGCCGACGCCGAGACGATCAACCTCGACGAATCCGCCGTGGCCAACCTCGAACGGTTCGTGCGCGGGGGTGGCGGCTTCCTCGCCTATCTCGGCCAGTTCGCCGATCCCGCGCACGTGAACCGGCTCCTGTTCAAGGAGCGCGGCGAAGGCCTCTTGCCGATGCGGCTGCGCGATGGCCCCGAGATCGAACTCGACGACGAGAGTCCAGTACGATTCGACCTGACCGAAAAGATCGACCATCCGCTCTTTCGCGAGATGACGCGGGACAGCGCATCCAGGGCGATCTTCTATTCGCCGGAGGTGTTCCGTTTCCGTGCCGTCGATGAATGCCCGCCCGAGGCGGTGCTCGCACGATTCACGTCACCGGGCGCCGACCCCGCGGTCATCGAACACACGCTCGGCCGCGGCCACGTCGTCGCGATCATGACGACGCCGGACGAACGCGGCTACCGCTTGAACGGGTCACTCGTACCGATGGTGCTCTTTTTCGAGGCTGCGCACTACCTCGTCGCGGAGGACACCGCGAACCGCAACGTCGCCGTAGGCCAGCCGATCCTAATCCCGCTGCCGCCCGGTACGCGGGAGGCGTTCATCGAACCGCCCGAGGGCGCCGGCGGCAACGTCACCGAACCGATCGATGCCAAGCGCGAAATTCTCGTCGTCGCCGAAACCACGATGCCGGGGTTTTATCGCGTGGGCCTGCGCGGTGCGTCCGCGGGACCGACCGGTGGCCTCGTCACGACCGACGTGCACCTGGCCGCCGTGAACATGGAAGCGGACGAGGGCGACCTGCGCCGCTTGCCGACCGAGCAACTGCGCCGCGCCTACCCGGGCATCCCGTTCCAGTTCGGGGCGGAGGACGGTTCCCTCGCAGCGAGCGGAGGGCCGGGCGAAGGCGAGTTGAGCCGCGCGCTGCTCGGCGGCGTCGGCATTCTCTTGTTTGTCGAGCTGTTGTTGGCATGGCGTTTCGGGCGCCGGCGGAGGGCGGCACAGTGACCGCGCTGACCTTGAACGCGCTGCTCGCCCTCGAAACGACGCATCTTCGTTGGCACTCCCTGCCCGCGCTTTGGGTTTTGGTGCTCGTGATCGTGCCGGTCACGTTTCTCCTCGTACGCGCGGTCTATCGCCGCGAAGCGGGCCGGGTCGGCCGGCGGCCGCGCATGCTCATGGGAGTGTTGCGGTCCGCCGCGATCCTCCTCGTGCTGGTCGCCTTGTTCGGACCTTACGCCGAGACGATCATCGGCGAACCGCTCAAACGGCATCTCATCCTGTGCGTCGACACGTCTCGCTCGATGAGCTTCCGCGACAGCTACCAGGACGCGGAGCGCGCCGACGAGATCGCCAAGGCGGTCGGCCTCGAACCCGGTGTGCACCCTTCGGAGCGCAGCCGCCTCGCTCTCGTCAAGGGCCTGTTTCGCGCGCATCCGGAGTTCCTCGCGGAGTTGGCGGACAAGTTCAACCTGCACCTGTTCACGTTCGACGGCGCGCTCGCGCCGCTCACCCAGCCGCGGAACGGCGAATCCGCGGTGGACGCCGTGCAGCGTTTGCGGCGGGAACTGAACGCGGTGGAGGCCTCCGGCCCCGTCACCCGCGTCGGGGTCGCGATCCGGGACCTCGTGCGCTCGTTCTCCGCACGGAACGAACCGGTCGCGGGTGTGATCATGTTCACCGATGGACGACACACCGGCGGCGAGCCGCTGCCGATCGAGGAAGCGCGCCGCGCCAAACAGGGCACGCGCGACGGGATGCCGTTTTTTCCGGTCGGGATCGGCGACTGGAACGCGGCCCACAACGTCGGCGTGGCGCACGTCGACGCACCCGAGGTCGTGCTTGCGGGCGACGACGTCGTGTTCACCGTAAACGTCTACGCGCGCGGCTACGAAGGCCGAACGGCCGAGGTCGAGGCGCACATCATCGACGGTGGCTCCGGGGACGGAGGGGAACCGTCGATCCTCAGCACGCCTGCGATCGACGCGGACCCGTTCATCCTGCCGCCCGCGAAGAACGCGCGCGGCGAGCGCGAGACCGTCGAGGTCACGTTCCGCCTCCGGTTCGACGAACCCGGCCGCTACAACATGAAGGTGGGCGTTCCGCGCCAGCCCGGCGAGGCCGGCATCGCGGACAACTTCCAACCGCACACGCTGTTGGTGGTCACAGAGAAGCTGCGCGTACTCTTCGCCTCGGGCAAACCGCAATGGGGCCAGCGGTATCTGAAAGAGATGCTGTTGCGCGCGGAAGACACGATCGAGGCGAACATCATCCTGTTCTCCGCGGAGCCGAACTGGCCGCAGGAGGCGAGCGACGGCCTACGACCGATCAAGGAGTTCCCGCAAACGCGCGCCGAACTGGCCGAATACGACGTCGTCATCCTGCAGGACCTGAGCCGCGCATACCTCGGCGGCGACGTCGGTCCCGACGCCGTATTGGAGATGCTCGAGGACTGGGTGTCCGAAGGCGGCGGCCTCGTGCTGCAGGCCGGAAAGGACCACATCCCCGCCGGATACGCGGGCACGCGGCTCATGACGCTGATGCCCGTCGTGCCCGGGATCGCCGGCCGCCTCACGGTCAATGAGCAGCAACACAAGCGCTACAAGCTCACCGCGGCGGGACAGACGCATCCGCTGATGCGCATCCTCTCGATTCCGCCGCGCGAATTCTGGGACGGCGACGACTATGCAACGACGTATTGCTGGTACTCGCCCGTCGAACGCGCGAAGTCCAGCGCCACGGTGCTCGCCTACCGGCGCGACAAGGGTCACGCGGGTCACGACTCCGAACCGCACGCGCTGTTCGCGATCCAGGAGTTCGGCAGCGGCAAGGTTCTCTGGCTCGGCACAGACGAGCTCTGGCGCATGCGCGACAGCGTCGAGAACCTATATCTCTGGCCGTTTTGGTCCGACATCATTCGCCACTTGGCGACCTACCGTCTGCTCGGCGGCAACCGGCGCACCAAGATCTTTCTCGACCGCAACGACGGCCGCTACCGCGTCGGCGATTCGATCGAGATCGAAGCCAAATACCTCGATGAGAACTTCGAGCCGGTGGTGCCCCAAGACGGCGATCCGGCCTCGCAACGACGCGCTTTGAAACTCCGCGCACCGAACGGCACGGAACGCGACATCGAACTCACCGCGGTCCCCGAGGAGCCCCCGCGCGGCATCTTCCAGGCGCGCATCATCGCGGGCAAGCCGGGCACGTACCTGCTGTACGCGGAACCGGAGCGCGACGAGGAACCGGCCCAGCGTTCCTTCGTCGTCGAGGAGACGACGCTGGAGATGCGCGACCCGCTGCTTGACCGCAAGTCGCTGCTGCAAATCGCCAACGCAAGCGGCGGCGAGTTGCTCACGCCGGCGCAGTTCCTGGAGATCGTCTCGACCGGGAAGATCGAGCTGGGCGGCACCATTCGCACCGGCGAGCGTCATCGCACCGAACTTTGGGACCGGTCGTGGGTGCTCCTGCTCTTCACCGCGCTGCTCGCCGCGGAGTGGATCCTGCGGAAGAAAAACCTGCTCCTTTGAGCCGTGCGGTTCTTCAGCGCCCCTCCTGCTCGTAGTCAGCGCCTAGAATTGACGGCCTGATGGCACGCCGTCTTTTCGTCCTCGTTCTGCTCACCGCCCCGGCGCTCCCGCAGGACAGCGGGGTCGGCAACCCCTACTGGGTGCTCACGCCGCCGGCCGCGGCCACGGCGCTCAACGAAGCGCTGTCCAGCGTGCACGCGCAGGAGTGGACGTCCGCCGCGCGCGCGCTGCAGACCGTGTTCGATCGCTACGAGTCGACGTTTGTCGCCTCCACGCGTGCCGGACGCTACGAAGGTGCGCGGAAGAAAGCGATCCAACTTCTCGTGACGATGCCCGCCAAGGTGCGCGAGGCGTATCAGGAACTCTATGGAACGCGGGCCGAAGAGGCGCTGCGCCAATCCCTCGCGAAGCACGATCGCGCGGGACTCATTTCCGTCGTGCGCCGCTTCGAAGCAACCGAAGCGGGACGCGACGCCCTTCTAGCACTCGCCGACAGCGCGACGTCGTCCGGGCATCCGGCGGAGGCGCGGCTGCTTCTCGCGCGGCTCACGTCCGTTCATCCGACGACAAAGAGCGACCCCGCGGTCCAAAAGCGCGTGCGTCTCGCGGCGACGCGCGACTTCGCGCAGGGTGGCCCGCCCCCCAAGTCGGCGGACAGCAGCGAGGGGCCGACGACGGTCCGGCGCATGGTCGGAAGCGACTGGGGCATGCTCGCGGGCAACGAGGAGCGCAACCGCGAGGCCTCGGAGCCGTCGGTCCACGCGCTGCGCCACTTCGTAAGTCTCGACATCGAGGAGCGGCGCTGGGACCGTCCCGAGATCCGGCAGCGCCGGAGCCGCGGCGGCTCGAGCACACAGACGTATCAGTTCGACCGCAGTTGGAGCATGTACATGCCGCTGCAGCCCGTGATCGCGCGCGGACTCCTGATCTACCAGGACGGCCGCGAGGTCTCGGCGCTCAATCTCTACACGAACGACACGGAGTGGAACTTCCACGCCGGCATGCTCGAGGAGGACGGTCGCACGAACCTGGGCACCGTGTTTTCACCGGTCGCGGTGGACGGCATCGTGTACACCGCGCTCGAGGTGCCCGTCCCCTTCACGTCGCAGCAGCTCAACCAGACACCGATCACGTACTACATCCCCGGCCGGCGTCTCTTTGCGCTCGTCCTCGAATCCGGCAACCCGATCTGGAGCCACGACGACGCATCGCTGCGCGGCCACCCGCAGGCGGATTTGCTCAAGAAACTCACGATCACCGGCGTGCCGCTCGTCCGCGGCGACCGCATCTACGTCGGCGCCTGTTACAGCGAAGGAACGTTTCACAACTTCCTCGTCGCGGTCGACCGCCACTCGGGAGAACTGCTGTACGCGACCCGCATCAGCAACGGCCAGCAGGAGTTGAACCTCTTCGGACGCCAACTCCAGGAGTGCGTCCCGACCCCCGTCGCGGAAAAGGACGGCGTGCTCTATTACGGCACGAATCTCGGCATCGTGGCCGCGATCGACGCGTTGCTCGGCACTCCGATCTGGGCCACCGCATACGACGTCGAGCCGATTCCGTCGACGTACTTCTGGTACGAGGCGCCGCGGCGCTGGCCGACGTTCCAAAACGGACCGCCCGTCATCGCCGGCGACCTGCTCGTGATCGCACCCACCGACTCGACGCAGTTGATGGCGATCGACCGCAAGTCGGGAGCGGTTCGCTGGAAGCTGCGCCACCGCTCCAAGCGACTTGGATTCAAGGTGCGGCGCATGTTTGGCGCCGACGACGAGCGCGTGTACGTCGGCGGACAGATGGTCGCCGCGCTGTGGCTCAGAAACGGGGACGACCACAAGGCCGGGGACGTCGCGTGGGTCCAGAACGTCTTCGAAGACGACGAGACGGCGCTCGGCAGCGGGCTGATGACGCGAGGCTCCGAGGGACAGGAGGGCCCCGGCCTGTGGGTCCCCACGGACACGTGCCTCTACCGCTTCGACAGGCGCACCGGCAAGGTGACCCGGTCGATCGATCGCGAGGAAGCGGACTCGGGTCAACCCGTCAACATGCTCTGGGGCGGCGGTGCGCTTGTTCTTTCGGGGCGCGAACTGATCGGGATACGGTTCGATGCCGTGGAGGTCAACAAGCGCGTGCACCGCATGGTGCTCGCCGCGCCGCAATCGCCCCAGCCGTTGCTCACGGCCGCCGATCTCTACCTCGCGCAGCGCAAGGTGCAAAAGGCGATCGAACTCTACATCCGTGCGCGACGCCATGCGCGTGCGCTCGACAACGAAGCGGTGGCGCGCCGTGCCCTTGCCGGACTGCATCGTGCCTACATGCTGCGAGTGCGGATGGAACTCGACGATCCGGACGGCATCCGGCGGGCGATGGAGAGTTTCGAGGTCGCCATCAAGGGCGCGCCGGATCCGGACAAGGAGTTGGCAGCGCGATTTTGGATGGACGAGCGTCTGGCGATGCGCCACCGGCGGGACGAGGCAGCCGCGCGGCTCAAGAACCTCGAGGCGATCGCATCCGGATTCGGGGGCCGCGAGGACGAACGGGGCGGCACGATCCGCGGCTGGACGCGAATGCAACGCGCTCGTATTCACCTTGAACTCGACGCCCCGCGCCGCGCCCTGGATGAGTTACATCTCATCCTGCGCGACGAGCCGGGCACCGAGGACGCGCGCCGAGCGACGACCGAGGTCCAGTCCATTCTCGCCAAGAAGGGCCGCACCGTTTACGCATCGTTCGAGAGAAAGGCCGGGCGTCTTTTCGAGGGCGCGTTCCGCAGCGGCGACCTCGTCGCGGTTGCGCGGGGCATCGCGCTCTATCCGAACGCCACGGCGACAAGCCATGCGATCTTGAAACTCGCGCGGCGCCACCTCGCCGGATCGAGACCGTCCGAAGCGGTGACGGTGTTGCAACAGTTTCTGCTGCGCCACGGCGACAGCCAGCTCGTGCCCGACGCGCTCTTCCTGCGTGCGCGGGCGCTGCACACACAGCGCAGTTTCAGTTCCGCGTTCAGCACATTCCGGCTCTTGAAGGAGCGCTACGGGGAACGGCTCATCGAAGATGGCGACGAAGAGCGCAAGACGGCCAGGGATCTCGCGGAGTCCTGGCTGCAACGCGAGCCCTATCCGACGCTGGCGCTCAGCGCGCGGCGCCACGATCTCGAACCGCCGCTGGTCGAGACGTTCCGCAAGTCGTTATCGTCGTTGGACAACGTCTGGGCGCCGAGACTCTCCGGCGTGCGCCCGGCCGCGCTCAAGAACACCGTGCTACTGCGCGCCAACCGGCAGCTGTTGGCCGTCGAGTCGGCCACGGGCAAGATCATCTACACGATCTCGTTCGGCGACTACCCGCCGCTCGACAGCATCGTCCTGGCCGGCAATCGAATCTTCGCCGTGACGCGCAAGGAGGTGTTCCTCTTCGACGCGCGCGACGGGCGCGCGCTCCGCCAGCGACGGTTCGACAAGGGTGTGTACGGGCTCGCGCTGCTCGAGCATGAGGGACAGGTGTTCCTGCTGACCCGGCGTGGCAAGAGACAGGGCGACTACAACCTCTCCGCTCTCGATCCCGCCGACGCGAAGGACATCTGGGCGACGCCCCTGCCCACGGCGCCAGACAGTCTCATCGAATCGGAGAACACGCTCGCGACCGGGACCCGAATCCTCCTGTTTTCGAACAGCCCCGCGCAGATGATCGTTCTCAACAGCGCGACCGGACTCATCGAACGGGCGATCCTCTTGCGCGCGGACAAAAACGCGGAGTTGGACAACCAGCAGGCGCCTCGCCTCCTCCCGGACGGCCGCGTCCTCGTGCCCTTGAGTTCCTCCCGAAGGGGACCGTGGCGCGAGTTCGTACAGTCCTCCGCGTTCGTGCTCGTGGATCCGGCCAAGGAACCCGACCGCGCCGTGCTTTGGACGTACCAGCACCGGCGCGAAAATCCGCGAGTCGGCCAACGCATCTTCCACGTCATCGGCGACCACGTCGTGGTGGTCGACGACGCTTTTTCCGCCGTCGTCCTCGATCTGCGCGACGGCCGTCCGGTGCAGCGCGCGGAGTTGCGCCCGCACGCCAACGCGTTCGCGGGACAGATACGGTTGGCCGACAGCCCGGAACACGACTCGCTGCTTCTGTTGCTCACTCAGGGCCGCGAAGGACAACCGGCGCATCTCGCGGCGTTTGAAGTGCCGGACCTGAAACGTCGCTACTCGATCCGCGTCGGTGACTCCGACAGCGACCACGCGGACACTGTCGAATCTCAAGGTGTGCTCGCGATCTCGCTCGACTCCCGCTCGGGAACCCCACGGGGCCGCGTGCGGTTGTACGACCCGTTGACCGGCCGGATGCTCCAGGAGATCGCGTTGCACGGCGTGCGGCGCCAGTGGTTCTCCGCCAAGGTGCAGAACGGACTCTTGCTCGTCACGAGCAAGGGCACGACTTGGGCGTACGGCCCCAAATAGGGACATCCTCAGGGACGCCCAAAGCGGGGCGTGGGCCAAGTCGCCTCAACCGTGCGCGGTTGTCACCCGAAGAACAGTGTGAGGAGCAAAACCGGCGTGAGCGCCCGAACGGGGTCTTTCACGCGTATACTTCATATGGAGATGCAACTGCGATCGACAGCGTTCTGCCTCAGCGTCCTGCTGAGCTTGGCCCCCTTTGCGGGCGCGCAGGAAGATGTCCCTTCCGGCGAGAACCGACGCCCCAAGCTCCACACCCAGAAGGCGCGCAAGGCCGCCGCGGGCGCGCTGCGCTGGCTGGCTTCCAAACAGAACGAGGACGGCTCCTGGAACGCCTGGGTTGGTTTCAAGATCAATGATAACTACCGGTACACACCCCAGCGCGCGCATCAGGGCACGACCGGACTGCCGCATCTGGGCGTCACGGCGCTGGCCGGCATGGCCTTCTTGAGCGGCGGTCACCTCCCCGGTCAGGGCCCCTATGGCCACGTGGTCGAAAACGCCGTTGATTTCATCCTGTCCAAGGTTCAGCCCGACGGCTTCATCAAGGCCTACGGCACCCGGATGTACAGCCATGCGTTCAGCGTGCTGTTCCTCGCCGAGGTGTACGGCATGACCGGTCGCGCCGATCTGCGCGAGCACCTCGACCGGGCCATCGAGTTCACCTACAAATCGCAAAACAAACACGGCGGCTGGCGTTACGCGCCGGGTGCCCGTGACAGCGACATGTCGATCACGGTCTGCCAGGTGGTCGCGCTACGTGAAGCGCGCAACATCGGCATTCGCGTTCCAAAGAACACGATCGAGAGCGCGCTCAAGTACGTGATGAAGTCCGCCGTCACGCACGGCACGGACAAGGGCGCGTTTCTGTATCAGGACGAAGCCGTTCCGTTCAACCGCAACAGCTTCGCGCTGACGGCCGCCGGACTCACGACGATCTACCAGGCGGGGCTCTACAGCGACCGGCAGGTGCGGCAGTTCTGCGCCCAGAAGGCGATCCGCAACGCGCCGAGCATTTCGCACTGCTTGAGCTACATGCAGCGCGCGTACCACCAGATCCATCAGGACTATCGGAAGCACTACTTCTACTACTACGGGAACTACTACGCCGTCCAGGCGATGTACACCCGCGGTGGCGAAGCGTGGCGCGACTGGTACGTGCAGGTCCGCGACGACCTTCTGGATTTGGGACACACGACCAAGACGGAGCAGGGCGACGGGATGCGCTGGCAGGCTCACTTCGTCGGCGATGTCTTCGCGACGAGTGTCGCGGCGATCATTCTGCAGGTACCCAGTCACTATCTTCCGATTTTTCAGCGCTAGCCCGGCGGCGAGACCCACGGAATCGGAAGATAGTTCATGTCTTTGGCCCAACGGCTGACGCCGTTGGAGCTTCCGACTCGGACGCCGTCGCTTGGTGGACGGCTGACGCCGTTGGAGCGAACCTGTTTTCTTCTGCCCAACGGCTGACGCCGTTGGAGCCATACTTCGGGGCGTCCTATGGCGGCGTAGAGGCCCTGACTCAGGCGGGACTATCCCCCGCCCTGGCCAAACGCCTAACGCCGTTGGGGCGACGTCCGAGATCGGGGTCGGCGTTTGGACTCCGCCGGAAAGGGCCGCCTTGGCGGCCTCTGTGTGCGTAAAACAGTTTGGGAAGTTCGTGCCGCTTGGGCGCAGGCAACCTAAATCCTTTGGCAGGCGTTAGTTGCGTGCGGCGGTCTGAGACACTATCTTCCCCGGGCGAGCGAACCGGTCCGCTTGGGAGCGGTTTTATGAGCAGTGGACCCGACAGCTTTCCCGATCAATCCCAGCGCCGCCATCGCGGCTCCGGGGACGATGAGGATCGTCACGCCGACGACCAGCGGCTCATGTCGCTCGTACAGGCCGGCGACTTCGGCGCGTTCGACCAGCTGTACGCCCGGTATTCCCGCCCGCTCATGAATTTCTTCTACCAGATGTGCTTCGACAGAACGGCGTCCGAGGACTACCTCCAGGAGACGTTCTTTCGCGTTTGGAGAGCGCGCGCGACCTACCGCCCCATCGGGAAGGTCTCCACCTGGCTGTTTCAGATCGCCAAGAACTACTGGCTGAACGAGCGCGAGAAGCTGAAGCGCCGGCCGTTCAACAAGGCCACCGGTGGCGACCACGCGGCCGGTTGGGGCGACGTCGCGGACTCGAGCCGGTCGGCGCAACCGACCGACGCCGCACGCGCACACGAGGTCGAAGAAGCGATCCGCGCCGCGACCGGCGAGTTGAGCGAGAAGCTGCGCCTCGTGTTCGTGCTGGCGCGCCACCAAGGTCTGGCCTACGCGGAGATCTCGCGCGTCCTCGACATCCCGGTCGGGACGGTGAAGAGCCGGATGGCGCTCGCCGAGAAAAACCTCCGGCGATCGCTCCGTCCGTTTCTCGAGGGGGACGCATGAAACTCGAACACGAGGAACTGCTGGCCCACATTCTGGGTGAGTCCCCGGAAGCGGAAGCCGAAGCGCGTGAGCAGACGATTTCCGAGAACGACGACGCCGCAAATGAGGCGGCGGAGATTCGCGCGCATCTCGATCTCTACGAAGCCGTCCCCGCCGTGGCGCCGTCGGCGGACTGCCTGCGCTCCATCCATGAACGCATGCGCGAAACGGGCACCGCCGAGAGGCCCTCGTGGCTGAACCGCTACTGGCCGGCCGCCGCCGCGGCGGCGCTGTTGGTGGCCGCGTTGCTCACCTCCCAAACGTCGGCTCCGCGACCGCAACGAATTACGCACGGAAGCCTCGTGGCCGACAATAACGGCGGCTATGTCGCGGACGGCGTTACGCGGTTTGCGATCGGCGACGGCGTCATCGTTACCCTGGATCGCGACAGCACGATCCGAATCCTGAGTCCCCAACGGCTCGCTCTTCAGGCGGGCCGTCTTTTTTTGAGTGTTGCGAAGGACCGCCGCGGGTTCGAGGTCGAAACCGCGTCCGCGCGGGTTACGACGACCGGAACGGAGTTTTCCGTGGAAGCCGTCGCAGGCGCCACACTGGTCCGTGTCGTCGAAGGCGAGGTCTTGTGTACGACGTGGGATGACGAGTCCAGCGTCGGCGACGGCGAGAGCCGGATCTTCGGTGAGAACCAATCCCTGCGTGCGCGGATCGAGGAGACTCCCCGCGCCTGGTTCACGACGCCGGACATCACGGCCGAGCGAGTCGCGCCCGACGTGATTCGTCTCCGATTCACGAACAGGATGCCGGACACGATCGTCGTGCCGGCAGCCACCGGCGGGGAGCCACTGTTTTTCGCGCGGCACGACGGCCACGACTACCCGCTCGCGCCGGAGAGCACCCACCCGCTTCGAACCCGACCGCTGACGATCGAACCGGGTTCCGATCTGACACTGACACTTCGTTTCCCGAATCCCAAACCGGGTCTTCCGAGTTCGGGCCTTCCGAAATCGTCCACCGACCAGAGGACGCTTTCGGTTTTCTGCCGCACATGGAACGTCCGGGTGCGAG
>JAZFYD010000115.1:0-7153 GCA_036443405.1 Planctomycetota bacterium | reverse complement strand
CACGAACCGGCACGTGGTCCTGAACGGCACGCGCATCGACGTTTATCTGCCGGACGGCCGTGTCGCGAAAAACGTGCGACGGCTCGGGGATGACGCTCGCAGCGACATCGCGGTTGTCCAGATCCGGGATCTCAAGGACCTCCCCGTCGCCGTCTTGGGCGACAGCGACAAACTCGAGGTCGGTGAATGGGTCATCGCGATCGGCGCGCCGTTCGATCTCGAATCGAGCGTCAGCGCCGGCATCGTCAGCGCGACGGGGCGCACCAGCGTGATCGGCAACGCGAAGACGGATCGGACCGAAGACTTCATCCAGACCGACGCCGCGCTCAACCCGGGCAACTCCGGCGGCGCGCTGATCAATCTCGACGGCCAGGTCGTCGGCGTGAACACCGCGATCGCTTCGCCGATGTCGCACACCAACGCGGGTGTCGGATTCGCGATCCCGATCAACCTGGCACGCACCGTCGCGATCTCGATCATCGAAACGGGCCTCGCGCGGCGCGGGTATCTCGGGATCATCGCGGCACCGGTTACGGCGGCGGAGCTCAAGCGCCTCGGCATCGACGCCACCGGCGCGCTCTTGACTTCCCACGTCGTTCCCGGAAGCGCGGCGGCGCGCGCGGGACTGAAAAAGGGCGATCTGCTTCTCGATGTGGGAGGCCGTCCGCTCCGCGACCTCGCGTCCCTGCGAGCCAAACTCTCGACGGCCGGCCCGGGCAGCGAAGTGCGCTTCACCGTCCAACGCGACAAGACCCGACACCTGATCTCGGTGCGCCTTGCGGAGGAACCGCTCTACAGCTTCGGGATCGATGTCGCGGCGCTCGACGACGAGGCGCGTGCGGCCGCCGGCGTGCCGTCTCACCGGCCCGGCATCGTGGTTGCGAAGGTGCATCCCGATTCGGCAGCGCTGATCGACCCGAAGCAACCGCTGCTCGCAGTGGGCGACGTCATCGTCGGAGTCGCATTGCCGCGCCAGCGGATGGTCTCGGTAAACTCCCCGTCACAGTTCCTGGCGCAGATGCGCGAATGGGAGCCGGCCATCAGCCGCGGCGTTCCGGTCAGCTTCATCCTCGAAGACCATCGGCGCCTCTACCGCGTGAAACTGCTGCGCCGCTGATCGGGCCCGTCACAGTTCCCTATCGCGCGAGGAAGTCGCGCAGCGCCTGGGCGCTCGACTCGAACGCCATCTCGTCAAACGGGAGTTCGTCGCGGTGAAACCACCGGACCTCTTCGACCTCCTCGCAGGACGCGTCAGTTTGGCCGGTGAGGTGTCCGTGATACGCGACCAGCACGACCTCGACACCGCGGGGACCGGTGCTGCGATACACGCCCACCACCCCCTCGAGTTCGGCGCGGCAGCCGGTCTCCTCGGACACCTCGCGCTGGGCCGCATCGAACGGGCCTTCGCCGAGATCGACAAACCCGCCGGGGAACGTCCACAGCCCCTTGCCCGGATCCCACGCGCGCCGGACCAGACAGATCCGCTCGCCGTCCTGCACGATCGCGGCGGCAGCGAGACGCGGGCCGACATAGTGCACGTACTTGCACTGCGGGCAGCAAAGCCGCTCCTTGTCGTCCCGGCGCGGGCGCCGGCGCTCCAACTCCCCGTTCCCGCACAGCGGGCAGAACGCGATTTGCGCGAGGGGATCGGTCACGCGCCGCCCCGGTACGGTTCCACGACGGCCCGGAAGCTCTCGTCGTCGAAGACCGTGCGGTCGCCGGTTTCCGCTGCGCGAAGACATAGCTGCCCCCGCAAGAGCGTCTCGGACGCGTGGAAACGGGCCAAGGTCGCGCTGCGGTCGTCTTCGGACGCGTCGCGCAAAAACACGAGCGTCGCCATGACCCCTGCGGTCGTCTCCGCTATGCCGCGCGCCCAACCCTGCACCGCGAGGGTGTCCGCCGCGCGTGCCCGGTCGGCGGCGGCGAGAAGGTGCGCGTAGGTCTGGCGGAGGCTGTCGAGCACACCCGCACAGGAGGGCGGTTCGGAGGTGTCGCGCAGCGGCTCCTCGAACAGCAGCGCGAGCCCGCCGTCGAGCAACGCGTCGATCATGCCGCCCACCTGGATCTCGCTCGTGCCCTCGTAGATGTTCGTGATGCGGCCGTCGCGCATGTGGCGTTCGACCGGATATTCCTGCGTGTAGCCGTAGCCGCCGTGGACCTGGATCGCCCGGGATGTGACCTCGTTGACGATCTCGCACGCGTAGAACTTGGAAAGCGGCGTCAGGAGATCCGCCATCCGCTCGTACCGTTCGAGCTCCGGTCCGCCGCCGGACCGCAGGATGCCGCGCTTGCGGTCCACCACCGCCGCGGTCGTGAACACGATCGCGCGCGCCGCCTCGATCTGCAGCGCGTTGCGAAACAGCATCTCGCGAACCGGCGCGAAACGGTCGATGGAGCGCCCGAACTGCTCGCGCTCGGTGGCGTATTGCGCCGCCGCGGACTGCGCGGCCTGCGCCACCCCCACCGCTTGCGCTGCGACCTCGAGCCGCACCTGGTGCAGCAGACCAAGGGTGCAGCGGTACAAACCTTCGCCGCGCTTGCCGAGGAGGTAGCCCGTTGCGTCGTCGAAGTTGACGACCGCGGTCGGCGACCCGTGGATCCCGAGCTTCTCCTCGAGTTTGGGGACCTCGACGCCGGCACCGCGATCCCCCGCGAACAGCGAAACTCCGGCGCCGCCTTCGACATCCTCGGTCCGCGCCAGCGTCAACAGGACGTCGGCGCCACCGTTGGTGATGAAACACTTGCTGCCGTTCAGAATCCAGGAGCCGTTCTTCGCTCCAACGCCGTCAGGCGTTGGGCCAGGTCTCGGCACCGCGCGCATGCGCACCGCACCGAGGTCGCTGCCCGCGCCGGGTTCGGTCAGAGCCATGCACGCCGTGATTTCCCCGGCGCACAGCCGCGACAGGTAGCGCTCGTGCACCTCGGCATCCCCGAACCGGTGCAGCGTCTCGCCACACCCCTGCAACGCGAACAGCGTCATCAACGACGCGTCCGCTTGCGACACCATCTCGACCGCCGCGGTGTAACACGTCACGGGTAGGTTCAAGCCACCGTGCGCGCGCGGCAGGATGAATCCCATCAGCCCGGACTCGGCGAGCAGTTTGAGCTGTTTGGTTGTCGCCGCCGCGTAGCGCACCTCGCCGTCCACCAGCTGCGCGCCCTCGCGATCCACCTCGGCGGCGTGCGGCGCGATCTCGTTGGCGCAAATCTCGCCGACCAGATCGAGCGTCGCATCCATGAAGTCGAGCGCCTCCTCCAACGACGAGGGGGCCAGCTCGTGCGGATCGGCAAACCCCTGTTCGAGCGCCGGGAGGATGGCGTTCCAGGGCGCGTTGCGGATGCGCCGCCTGAGGTCGAGGTTCTGTGTGAAGAAGTTCGGCACGGGCCGGTAATCGATTGTAGGCGAGGGGGGGTCGCGGAACCGCCTCCATCGGAAATCCGTGGGAAACACCTGACAACCGATCAGGGGCTCGCGCCTGTCGCCGGGAACTCCGATAGTTTCACCTAGACCCACGATCCCGCGTGGGCCGTGCGTCATGCCCACAGTTTCGATCATCACCGCCACAAAGGAACGCCCCGCCGATCTCGAACGGGCGTTGCGTTCGAGCCTCGACCAGGCGTTTTCCGACTTCGAGCATCTCGTGGCCGACGACGGGTCCGCCGATGACTCCGCCAGCGCGGTGATCGAGAAAATCGGCGACCCGCGCGTGCGCCTCGTCCGTCTCGAGGTCTCCAAGGGCCCCGCCGGCGCGCGGAACGCTGCTGTTGCGGAGGCGCGCGGTGAATTCATCGCGATCTTGGACGACGATGACCTGATGCTTCCGGGGCGCCTCGAAACGAGCGTCGCGTTCTTGAGGGAGAACCCGGACTGCGCGCTCGTGGCGGGCGCCTATCAGGTGATCGACGAGGAGGGCACGGTGCTCGCGGCCGTGTCGCCGCCGACGGACCCGGACCGTGTCGCGGAGCTGCTGCCGGTGTCCAACCCGGTTTGCCACTCCACCGCCATGATCCGCGGCGACGTGATGCGCGAGTTGCGCGGCTATCGCGAGGCGTTTCGGTACTCCCACGACTACGACATGGTTCTGCGCGCGGCGCGGCGCGGCCGCATCGCGATTCTCCCGACGGTGCTGGGCGCGTATCGCTTTCACGCCAAGAACATCAGCGCCGGCCGCTGCCAACTCCAGGGCGCGTACGCGGAGGCCGTGCGCGCGGCGAACGCCGCCGGCGACGACGACTTCGAAATCGCCGCGCCGGCAATTCAGGTCTCGGATTCGGAGAGCGAAAAAAGCCGGGCCGTCGGCCGCGTGCACTATCAGCTCGGCGAGTGGATGTTTCGCGATGGCCGGGCCGCCGCGGCGCGCCCGCATCTCTGGAATGCCGCGAAGTCCGAGCCGATACGGCCGCTCGTGTGGGGCCTCTTGCTCGCAACTTTTGTTCCGCGGCCCGTGCGCGGCCTCTTCGCCCCCGTGTTGCATCCGATGATGGCGCGGCGCTATCCGAGGTGGACGCGATGACGACCGTGGTCTATGCGGAGGTCTTCGGCGGGAGCAGCGAGGTTTGGCTTCACCGTCAGGTCACTGCGCTCGGTGTGCCGCTCATCACGCACGATCACCAGAACGCGGACCAGTTCCCCTACAAACGCGCGCACGTGATTCCGATGCGGCGCACTTGGACGGACCGCGGCTTCGGCATCTTGCGCGATCTCAACGAACAACACCCGTATCACCTCCCGGTCTCCACCGAACGCCGCGTGCGCGACACGCTCTGCGATCTCGGCGCCGACTGCGTACACGCGCATTTCGGACCGGCCGGCATCCTGATGGTGCCGATCGTGCGCCGCCTCGCGTGCCGGCTCGTCGTTACGTTCCACGGTTTCGACGTCGGCATGCTGCCGAAGGAGGTCCCGTCCTATACGCGCGCGCTGTCACTCCTGTGGCGGCAGGTGAACCACGTCGTTGCCGTCTCGGAACACGTGCGCGACAGGTTGCTCGAACTCGGATGTCCCGAGGATCGCGTCGAGGTCGTCCGGCTCGGCGTGCCGCTGCGACCGCTGCGGCCGCGCAGCGCGACGGATCGTGGCCCGGTGCGCGTCCTGACCGTGGCCCGCCTGACCGCCAAGAAGGGCGTTCCGGATCTCGTGAGCGCGGTGGCGCGCGCCCGCGCCGACGGTGCGTCGCTCGAGTTGGACATCCTTGGCGACGGCCCCGAGCGGTCGCTTGTGGAAGCGCGCATCAAGGCCGAACGGGTTGAGGACGCCGTCACTCTTCACGGACTCTTGCCGCCCGCCGAGGTCGAAGCGCGTCTCGACGCCGCGGACATTTTCGTGCTCAACAGCCGGGCCGGTCCGACGGGCGACATGGAGGGCCTGCCGATCAGCCTGCTCGAGGCGATGGCGGCCGGGCTCTGTGTCGTGTCCACGCGCCACAGCGGCATCCCCGAAGCGGTGAAACACGAGCGCACCGGGATCCTCGTCGACGAACACGACACGGACGCGTTGGCACGGGCGATGGCGACCCTCGCGGAGGACCCGGGCCTGCGCATCGGCCTCGGCGCCGCCGGGCGTGTTCGGGTCGAGTCGGACTTCGACCCCCAAAAGGGCGTTGCGCGCCTGCGCGAAATCTACGCGGGATAATTCTCGGCGCGCTCTCCGTGTAGCCTCTTGCGGTGGCGAACGACGACCTGAAACGCGCGGCAATCCGCGGGGGCGCGTTCACCCTCGCAGCGCAGGGCGTGCAGATCGCAGCGCAAGTCGGCGCGCTGATCGTGCTGGCGCAGCTACTCAGACCAAGCCAATTCGGACTGGCGGTCATGGCCACGGTGATTCTCAGCATCGCCACAGTCGCCGCGGACTTCGGCGTCAGCGTGTTGGTGGTCCAACGGCGCGAACTGAGCCCTCGGCGCGCCTTGCGCATCGGCCTCGGCACGGGTGTCTTGATCGCGCTTTTCCTCTTGCTGTTCCTGGTGCTCTTTGAGGTCCCGATGCGCGGGCTACTCACTCTCGGCGCGTTCGGAATCGCTGTCGCGGGCGTCGGTGCCACGGCCCGCGGCTGCCTTGAGCGCGAGTTGAAGTTTGCGCGGATTGCCGGGCTGGAAGCGCTCCTCGCGGTTGCGGTCGCCTTGATCAAGGTCGATCTGGCGCAAAGGGGGGCCGGAGCCGCTGCCATCGTTTGCGGCGACGCGATCGGCGCCGGACTTTATGCGACCGCGATGCTGCTTGCGGCGCAAGGGAGCATCGGCCCCAAAGACCCGGGCCCGCGGTCGCCGGTCTACCGTGACGGAGGTCGTATCGTCGGCATGCGGATGTTCGACACGGGGTTCGGACAAATGGACCGGTTCTTGATCGGCAGCCTGCATTCAGGCATCGCGATGCTCGGCATTTATGGGTTCGCGTATCAACACGCGATGTTCCTGGCCGCACGTCTCGGACCAGTGACAGAGCGCGTCGCGCTACCGTTGCTTTCACGACTGCGCGAGCAGCCCGCTGCGTTGGCCGACGCATACCGCGCTCTCACGCGTGTGCACTCCCTCGCACTCACGGGGCCCGCTCTGTTGCTTTATGCGCTGGCGCCGACGCTGGTGGACTGGCTCTACCCCGAACGCTGGAGCGATGCCGTGCCAGCCATGCAGGCCCTTTGCCTCGCCGCCGCCGCGCACGGTCTGAACTCGCGGCCCGGCCTGCTGTGGATCGCGCTCGGCCACATCCGCATGCGTTTTTTGTGGTCCGTAGTGAATCTGGGCGTGACTGCGGTGATCTTGTGGTTCGCCGTTCCGCACGGACTGGAAGCCACCGCGTATGCCCTAGCTGCCCGCTCGACCGCCGCGACGGTCGTCGCGCAGTGGCTCACGCACCGGGTCGCACCATCGATCCGCCACGCCGACTACCTGCGCGCAATCGCCCCGGCCGCTGCGCTTACAACACTCCTGTTGCTGTTGCTTGCCGCCGTTTGAGCGAACAAAGAAAGAGCAACTCGGACGATCCGAGAAAGCGGCTCGAACGGCGGAACATCAAGGCAGGCCGGCCACATCTCAGACCGTTCGAATGTATGGCTCCAACGGCCGAACGGCGGGTCGCGCACGCCACATCTCAGACGGTTCGAACAAGAAGCTCCAACGGCGTAAGCCGTTGGGCCAACAACTCTGCGGCGTAAGCCGT
>JAZFYD010000114.1:0-13771 GCA_036443405.1 Planctomycetota bacterium | reverse complement strand
CGCTTGCCAACGCGACGCGGCGGGCTTCGCCGCCGGAGAGCGTCCCGCAGAGCGCGTCGGGATCGCGCAGCCCGGTGCGGTCGATCAAGGACTCGACCCGGTGGGGGGCGGGATTCTCAGCGCCCGCGGACACCACCTCCCGGATCGTGAGGTTGGCGGGCAGCGTAGGTTCCTGTTCGAGATAAGCGGTGCGAAGCGCCTTTTGGGTCGTGCGCTCACCCTCTTCGAACGGCTCGTGGCCGGCGAGGATGCGCAGGAGGGTGGTCTTGCCGGCGCCGTTGGGGCCGACGAGGCCGATGCGGTCGCCCTCGTTGACGGTCAGAGACACGCCACGCAGAAGGTGTTTCTCCGCGAAGTGCTTGTGAATGTCCTTGAGTGTCAGGAGCGCCATGGCCGGTCAGGAAGCATACGCGCACGGCGCATTCGTCAAGTCCCTCGGCCTCGGCCCTGGCCTCATGCGTCGGACCCCACCTCTCGGTCCTCCGAACCACGTCCCCATTGCCCTCTTCGTGGAATGTGGCACCGCCACGATTCAGGCGAGCCGCGCAGCCCAATCCGCCGGAACGCCGAACGCGGCGCCGAGGACCGCGCCGAGAACGATCGCGCGGCCTGCGGAGTCGCCACCCGCCAGGATGTTGCTACGGACCGCCGACTCGAAATCCGTCGCGTCGCGCATGTGCACCAGAATGACCGGCGCGGACTCGGGGAGCGGGCACGCGCGGCCGAAATGCGCCGCGGCGTCGCTCGCCGTGCCGCCAAACGCGAGTGCTTGTGTGTAGAGGTCACGCACCGCTGCCGGAGCGCCGTTCGCGGCCGCGTCGGCGGCTTCTCGCGGGCTCGCTCCGTCAAGCGCCGCCCACAGCGCGTGCGCCATCGCGTGTCCGTGGGCGACCGCTTCGTCGTTGTCGTTGGTGACCCGCACCGCGTGTTCGACGGCCGCCTCGCGTTCGCCCGGGTCCAGAACCGCCGCCGCGAGCGCCGGCAGCTTGGACAGCGCCGGGAGTTGAACGTCGTCGGCACCGTGAAACCCGGTGCGCGCCCGCTTCACCGCCCGAGCCATCTCCTGCACGACTGCGATGAGGTCCTCGTTTTCGCCGTGTGTGATCCGCACGGCCTTGGCCATCGCCTGATCGAGTTTTTCGTCGTTCCAGCGCCGCACGTTGGCCATCACCTTGGCTTCCATCAGGGCGCGATCGGATTCGTGCTCGCCGAGATCGAACGCGTGCGCCGCGGTCAGCGCGTCCCGCTCGGCCTGATCGATCAAGCGCAACGTCTCGCGTGTCGCGAAATCGATGTAGCCGACGAAGGTGCCGCCCGGTCCGAACGATTCGACGAACCGGCGTTCGTAGTCGGAAACAGCGAGTCGTTGATCGCACGCCTGAAGCGAACGCAACAGAACCTTCAGTTGCTCGCCGTAATGGGTCGAGTCCCCCGCGTGTTTGTCACGATGCGCGAAGTACGCCGTCGTGCCCTTGTAGTGGCGAATGTCGGGTTCCAAGAACTCCGGCTTGTTGCCGCCGACCTCGGCGAGGCGCTCCGGGTCGTAGATCCAATGCAACCCGAGTGATGCGGCATCCGCCACGAGCGCGCCCGTCACGGCGGAATTTGCGCGAGCCTTCATGCCCGGCAGCATAAACTTCCACCGGCCATGCTTCGCGAGATCGCCCACTTTTTCCGGCACGCGCCCGGCGTCGCCGTCATGAGCACGCGCATGAGCCAGGCCGAGCTGTTTCATCTGCTGAGCGAGCGTGCGGACGAAGCGGGCGTCGCAGCCTGGCGCGCGCGATTGGTCGAGGGACTCGAGGACCTCACCGGGGAGGTGTTGGAGATCGGTTGCGGCACGGGGTTGATGTTTCGGCACTATCCACCGGGATTGAACGTGGTCGCGACGGAGTACGCGCCGGATTTTCTCGGCCACGCCTTCGTGGCCGCGGAGGCCTCTCGAGCCAACATCACCCTTGAGTTGGCGGATGCCGAAGCGCTCGCGTTTGAGTCGGAGCGGTTCGATGTCGTGGTGGTTTCGGCGGTGCTTTGCAGCGTGACTTCGCCGAAACAGGCGCTGTCCGAAATCCGTCGGGTGCTGAAACCCGGCGGGGAGGTGCGGCTTATGGAGCACGTCCGCAGCCCGCGACCGGTTCCGGGTGCGTTGATGCACCTCGTCAACCCGCTGTGGCGGCTCTACAACCGCCAGGGATGCAACCTGAACCGAAATACCAAGGAAACACTGATCGCTGAGGGTTACGAAATCATGGATTGCGAATCGTTCCAGGTCTTCGCACGCGGGTTGCCGGCCTTTCCTTCGCTGTTGATGCGAGCACGCCCCAAGTGATCGAGCCCACGGAACCCGACCACATGCAACGCGACACGCACGTGATGCAACCGGGCGATGCGGCGATTGAAATCGATGCGGGTAGTGTGACGCACAGCTTCGTCGCGCTGCCGGCGCACATCGAGGTGCCCCCGGATAAAGCGGCGCCGATGGTGCGGCAGTTCCAGGAGCAGTGTCAGCCCACGCTTTGGGCGCAGGTTGTCTCCGTGTCGCCCGCGCTACCGGCGTTTGCGCTGGTCTTGCCCGGCGAACTCGATTCCGCGGCGCTGCTCGGCGGGCTAAACGACATCGGCGCGCTGGAGGGCCGGACGGTCGTGCTCAACACCGCAACCGTCTCCTTCGATAAGGGCAAAACCGATACGGACATCTTTGTCGGGTTTTGCCATGACGACGACCATCCCAGAGTCGTGCTGCCGACGACGAACGGTATCTTGCCGGTAGGAAGAGGCCGGTGAGCTAGCCGATCGGCCACACGATCAGAGTGCGCAGACTCTCCGGCGCAGTCGTACAGGGGTCATCGAGGTATTGCTCCCACGGGGCCGCCGTCCCCTCCAATCCCTGCTCCTTCATCCAGGCGGTGACCGCGATCCACGAGTCCTTGAGCGTGGCATACGGTCCGACGTGGGTTGCGACAACGGCACGCCCGCCCGGTAGCTCGCTCGCCTCGATCCGGCCGGAGCCCGGAGCGGGTTCCGAAACCGGGAGCGCGACCTCCATGAGACCCCTGTCGGTTTCCCACTCGTGCCAGCGTGCGAGGACGGGGCCGGTCGCGAGGTCACCTGCGGCGGGTCCGAGTTCCGCCATGATCTGGCCCAGTTTCTCGCCGATTTCCGCGATCGTGGTCTGGGTCTTGATGCCGAGGGCCGGTTGGGGGGTGAGGGTCTCGATGGAGCATTCCATGGCCTTGGCATACGGAATTGGGGGTAGTGATGTCAAGGCGCGGCGCGTGCGGCTGGACGGAGCAAGAACCAGCGATAACGGGCGAAATATCCCGGTTTTCCATGGAACCGATTCGGGCCGAGGCTCGTAGCCTTTGTAGGAGTAACCGAAGTTTTCGATGGTGGGATCGGAAGCTCCAAAACGGGCGGCGGGCGCCGGTGGGACGGTCGCCGCCATCTTTATTCCTTTCGGAATACTCGGGCTCCTTTCGGGTGAATAGGGGAGCGTGGCGAAGCGAGTGATCTCCGAGACCGCGGCCCCGCGATCTGGCGGGGCACGCGCATCAGCGCGCGAGAAACCACAGCACCAAGAACGCGGCGACGCTCACGACGTGGAAGCGTACGAGGCCGCGGAGTTGCTCGCGGTCCTTATCGGTTTCCGAAAACACGTTCGGGAACTGCGTGAACATCAGGAGCTGCGTTCCCGCCGCCGCCAAGAAGCAGATCCGCCCCCACGCGGTCGGTGTCCAAAGTCCCGCGACCACCGCGAGGTCGAGGCTCAAGAACCCGATGTCCGCGGCGAGCCACGCCCGCGGCATCTCTTTCACGGTGTAGCGGCCAAGCCCGAACAGATTCGCGGCGTGAATGAGCGCGCCGAACACATAAAACACCGCGAGGATGCGCTGATACCAGAGGAACACTTCGAGCATGGCGGCGGCGGGAGAGTAGCAGAGGCAGCAACGAAGCGGACGTTCGCGCATTCCATCGGCGGCATTCGCAACGCTGTTTGCTTTCGCGGGTTGTCGGCGAAGCGGGGCGGACGTGTCCTAGCGGACGGCCGCTTTCCAGGTGTTGCCGTCGCGGCCGGCGGCGTTCACGGCTACGGCGCCCAGCATGTCGTCGGCACCACCGGGGGCGGCGAAAGCGGCGCCCGCTACGATGGGCGCGTTCGCACCGGTGTAGGTCGCGGACTCCGTGAAGGTGATGTCGCCGTTTTGGTTGGCAAACATCGTCCGTCGGCCGGTCGTGCCGTATCTTTGCGGCCACGCGTAGATGCACCATGCGGTCTCGGCCAATTCGTCATCGACCGCGGGGTCGACCCCACCGCCGGCGAGTTCACGGACGCCGTCCCCGGTGGCATCCGGCACGTACAGGCGGAAGTAGTATCCCTGGCGCAGCACCTCACCGTTGGCCGTGACGGTTTGGAAGGCGGTCACGAGCGCCACCGGACTGAGGCGCTTGGTCCCCCCGAGGGATTCTCGAATCGGGACACCACCGGACAACTCGGCCAGCGTGGCGTACTCGCCCGTGCCGTTTTTGTCTTGATCCGAGGATTTCCGGGTCACGAACTCCACCTGGGCCTGCACGATGTTCCGAAGCGTGGTGGCCGCAGCGGTTTCGTTCGCCTCGGACTTCGATGCGATCATGCTCGGAATCACCATCGTGATCAGGATCGCAAGCACAACGAGCACCATCAGAAGCTCGAGTAGCGTGAACGCCTGTCTGTGTTTCAAGAGAGTTGCCCCAGGTCCCCATCGACCACTTCGTGCATGCCGCTTGAGTTGATGGAAGATCGTTCCGATAGGGGAATCGTGCGGAGGCACGGAACATGAGCGGAAAACCCAACTTCAAGCGCCGGATCTTCCTGGTGGACACCAAGATCCAGATGACCCTGGGGCTCTACGTCGTGGCGGTCATGCTCGGCATCGGGGCGCTCTACGCGGTCGCGTTCGTCGTGCTGCCCAGTTCCGACGCGCTCGTCAACATGGACTCCGCGCAGACTCGCGACGTGTTGATTCGCGGAACGGCGGTCTATTTCTCCCTCGCCACGGCGATTCTGTTCACCGTGACACTGCTTCTGACCCATCGCATCGCGGGCCCGGTGTACGTCATCGAGCGCTGCGTTCGTGCGATGGTCTCGGGCGACTTCTCTGTGCGCCTCTCGCTGCGCAAGCGCGATCAGCTGAAATCGCTGGCCGGCCTCGTCGAAGAATTGCGCCTGAAGATCGTCGCTGAACACGAGCAGCGGACCAACGTGGATGCGTGTCTCAACGAGGGCGATGTCGAGGGAGCGAAGGAGCTGCTGAAGGCCGCGCTGTCGCCCGAGACCGCTGACGAAGACGCGGCCGAGCCGGCTGCGGCCGACGCCTGAGACACTCGACTCGATCTCGCTAAGCCTTGTCACGCGTGCCTAGAATGGGTGCGTGCGCGAGCTGCAGCAATTCGGCGTGATCTTTCTCGGGCTGCTCTTGTTCGCGACTGGGCTCGGCTTCCTGCTCCTGCCCGAAGCTCCGATCAGCAGCGGGCCGCACTACGGCTCGCCTTACACCGGTCTTGAGCGCCTCGGCGACATAGTCGAGCACCTCGACATCGCGGCCGGAACCCCCATGGGTGACGACGGTCGCATTCCCGTGTATGAGATCCTGCGCAGGCAGGGGTTCGACGAGGAGCAAATCGTCCACTGGTGCACCAACGATGTTCTGGGCGGGCCAACCCTGGAGCAGGTGGCAAAGGACGACTACAGCGCGTTTCCGTTCGTGCGAGCCCTGGGACGACTCAACGCCTTTCATCGAGTGCGGCCAATCCTGTGGGAGCCGGAGCCGCGAGAAGCCGACAGGACCCGGTTGATCTTGTTCAGCAATGACCGGGTCGAAAGAGTGATCGACAGCGAATTCCAAGAGCTGATGCGTTGAGCCAATAAAAACGGCCCGCGTTTCCTCGGAATCACGGGCCCCAGCCGAGAGGTCCCTCCCGGCCTGGTTCTTCGACGGCTAGGAGACTCAAAAGCGCCGGTTGGCGCAAGACCGATCCGCGGAATCGGCTCCGATTTGCTCACGCCGCCGACACCGCCGGTTGTTGTGGTGTACAACGCGAAAAAACTCTCTCGACGAGAGCTTGAAACGTCGAACCGACCCGGCGATTCTGCCGTTTCGGACCGCTCACCATGACATGGCTCCACTGCTGCTCCGCCCGCCTTCTCCTGGCGCTCCTCGTCGTCCAGACCGTCAGCGACGCCGACCCCGTAGAGCGCGCGGTCGAGGCGTATCTCGCGATGCTGGCGGATGGAAAGAGACAGTCCGAGGAGACGCCGTTACCGGTGACGGAGTTGGATCCGGAACTCGTGACCGCGACGCGGACGAAGGAGACCGCGTTCGAGACCCCGCACGCGGCGAATGCCGTGGACCAGGCCACGATCGAGCGCCGTTCGTATCGCACGGTGCCCCAAGCGTTGCGTGACGTGCCCGGCGTGATCGTGCAGGAGACCTCGATGGGTCAGGGGTCGCCGTTCATCCGCGGCTTCACGGGTTTCCGGACCCTGTTCCTGATCGATGGCGTTCGGTTGAACAACTCCACGTTTCGAGCGGGGCCGAACCAGTACTGGTCGACGGTCGATCCCTATTCCGTGGCTCGCGTCGAGATCGTGAAGGGGCCGAGTTCGGTGCTCTACGGTTCCGATGCGATCGGCGGCACCGTGCAGGCGCTGACGATCGATCCGTACACGTACGGCGAAGGTCGGCGGGGCGGTGGGAAGGTGTTTTATCGCTATGCGTCGGCCGAGCGGTCCCACATCGGGCGCGTCGAAGCGAGCGGGACACTCGGCGAGCACACCGGCCTGGTGGTCGGCGCGACGCTCAAGCAGTTCGGCGATTTGGAGATCGGGTCCGGCACGCAGCGAAACACCGGCTACGACGAGGCCGACGGCGACATCAAGTTCGAACACTATCCGGATGAGAACCAGCGAGTGGTGGTCGCGTACCAGCACGTGAAACAAGACGCGGTCCCGCGCACGCACCGGACGGTGTTCGCCGTTCCGTTTGCGGGCACGACCGTCGGCGACGAGTTGCAGCGCGATCTCGATCAGGAGCGCTGGCTCGCATACGTGCAGTACCACTCGGAAAACATGGAGGGGCTGTTCGATGTGATGCGCTTCAACTTGTCGTGGCACGATCAATCCGAGGTGCGTGATCGCGTCCGTCCCCCGTCCGGGGGCGGGCCGGGCCCGGTGCGGGTTGACCAGCAGGGGACCAGTGTCGGCACTCTCGGTGCGTGGGCGCAGTTCGAAAGCGACAGCGCGATTGGGCGGTTGACCTACGGCGCCGAGATCTACCACGACAACGTGAACAGCTTTTCGACGAGCAATCCGATCCAGGGGCCGGTGGCCGACGACGCGACCTACGATCTTGCCGGTGTGTACGTGCAGGATCGCATCGCGATCGGCGAGCGCTGGCAGCTCGTGCCGGGAGTCCGGTTCAACTACGCGGCGGCGGACGCCAAGAGCGTCGCGGATCCGGAGACGGGCGAGCGCGTCGGCATCAAGGACGACTGGTCCGCGCTTGTGGGCAGCGTGCGGTTTCGGTACCTGCTCGCGAACGAGCACTGGAACGTCTTCGGCGGCGCGTCGCAGGGGTTTCGCGCGCCGAATCTCTCCGACCTCACGCGGTTCGACAGCGCCCGCACCGACGAGTTCGAGATCCCCGCGACCGGGCTCGATCCCGAGAAGTACGTGACGTATGAGCTCGGGCTCAAGCAGCGCGCGGATGACTCGTCGCTGCAACTCGCGGTGTTCTACACCGACATCCGCGACCAGATCGTGCGCGTGCCGACCGGCGAGACGACCTCCGATGGCGAGAGCGTCATCAGCAAGGCCAACGTCGGCGACGGCTACGTATGGGGCATCGAAGCCGGTGGGGCGCACCGCCTCGGACGCGGTTGGACCGCGTTCGGCAACATCACGTACATAGAGGGCAAAGTCGATACCTTCCCGACGTCGGCGCCGGTGGTTTCGCGCGAGTACATCGACCGGTTGATGCCGCTGACCGCGCAGGCCGGCGCGCGCTGGGAGCGTCCGGATAGCACGGTCTACTTCGAAGGGCTCGTGCGCATCGCGGATCGCGCCGACCGCCTCTCGACGCGCGATCAGTCCGACACGTCGCGCATCCCGCCGGGAGGCACGCCGGGTTACGCCGTGTTGCACCTCTCCGCCGGTTGGAGCCCGTTTCGCAACGGCCACCTCGGTCTCGCGATCGAGAACCTGTTCGACAAGAACTACCGCGTGCACGGCTCCGGAACGAACATGCCCGGCCGCAACATCGTGCTTTGGTTCCGCTTGGACTTCTAGCTCGCGCTCCTTTGAACTTGCCCTTGTCCTACCCCCTTTGCACTCGACCCCTTTCCTTGGCCCTCACCCCTTCTCCAGCGAGGAGAAGGACCAAGGGATTCAGGAAAAGTGCAAAGGCACAAGGGTCGAGGACAAGGGCAAGGGTGCGGGGCCCCGCTACTTGAGCACGCCGTCCTTGCCGAGGCACCGGCGCAGGATGCCGAGTTGGCCGGCATGATACGCCTCGTGGAATGCGATGGCGGTGACCGCGGAGCCAAGCGTTTCGCCGAGCGGCGACGGCATGTTCGGGATCTCCTTGGCGAACGCATCGGCGCCGGCGGACTCCAGGAATCCGACGATCGTCTCCTGCGTAGCGCCAAACGCCTGCACCAACTCCTCAAACGGTGCGGCGGCGGCCGGATCGAACTCGGGGCCGTTGCGCTTGTAGATGTCACCGGTGTCGAGGGCGGGCTCCCGCCCGATCAGCTTCAGCGTGCTGTTGCGCGCGTCCAACATGTGGCCGAGCACCCAGTTCATGCTGTTGCCGCCGCCGGCCGGGGTCCGCA
The DNA here is from genome assembly GCA_036443405.1 of Planctomycetota bacterium. Taxonomy (GTDB): domain Bacteria; phylum Planctomycetota; class PLA2; order PLA2; family PLA2; genus JAZFYD01. The sequence continues at coordinate 4,900 of JAZFYD010000114.1, read as the reverse complement.
GCGACTCGTCGTGGCTGATATCCGCGGTGTTGCTCTGAGTCGTGTAGGCGGTGAAGTTCAGTTGTGTTGCGAGGCCCTGCCCCAGCGTGTGACTCGACATGTTTGGCTCCTTGCGAGTGAAATTCGGGCGTATGATCTCGCACCGTGATTCGTACTCGAGTTCTTCTTGTCTCAGTCCTTTTCCTGAGTCTCTCACTCACCGCGTCCGAGCCGGAGCTTTCGATCCCGGTCCGCGCGGAATTGGAGGAGGTCGTCGCGGAGAAAGTGGCTGCGCGCCTGCGGGAGTTCGCGATCGCGCTCAAAGACGGTGAAGACCTTCGCGGGTTCTTTGCCGCCAAGGCCGTGACCTCGCGGCTGCCGCACATGAGCCGAGGCGAGTCGGTTCGCCCCTGGCTTCGACGAAGCAGCCCGAAGACGGCCATGCCTTTTTCGCAGGTCGGCAACCCAAAAACTGCGTCCGATGCATGGACGGATTGGGCACGACCTCTTGCCGAGTTGCTCAGCGTTCAAGTGGGCCTGAAGCACGCCGTGCTCGACACTGACTTGTTGTACGGCGAGGTTTCGATCGCGATCGTCCGTCGGTACGAAGGCGGAGGCATCGAGTGGCTGCGATTCGGGGCGTCCATCGTGGCGCAACGCAAGACACCTCATTTCTTCACGTCGTTGACGACGTCGAAGGGCGTCGAGATCCTGGATGCGCCCCGGCCGCCCTTCCGCGAGATCTCCGAGGCCCTCGGCGTCGCCATGCAGGACCCGCCGGTGCTCCAGCATTCCACGCTCGGTCTCGCGGCGTACGGCGTCGCGGCGGCGGACGTGAACCTCGACGGTCGCCTTGACATCGTTTCGACCGGCGACGGGGGCACCAACCTCTTCCTGCGCAACAAAGACGGCAAGTACGACCGCGTGCCGCTCACGCTGCCGCGCAAGGCGACGGGGCCGCTGTTTCTGGACTTCGACAACGATGGCGACCCCGATCTGTTCTTGTCCGCCAACGGCAAGCAGATGCTGTTGAAGAACCTGCAGCGCGAATCGGGCAAGCTCGCGTTTGAGGACGTGAGTGCGGCGATGGGGGTGGACAAAACGTCGATCGCGTTCTCCGTGGCCGCCGGCGATCTCAACGGCGACGGCGTGCCGGATCTGTACGTGACGGCGTACAACAACTTCGGTCCCGTATTGCCGGATTCGTGGGACGACGCGACCAACGGTTTGCCGAACTTGCTGTTCGTCAGCAAACCCGATGGCACCTACGAGGAGGTCGCGGCGAAGTGGGGCGTCGCCGGGACGGACTGGAGCTACGCGGCGCAGTTCGTGGACATCGACGAGGACGGCCAGCTCGACTTGTACGTTGCCAACGACTTCGGCAGCGGCAACCGGATGTACATGCGACGCGGCGGCCGGTTCGTCGACGAAGCGAAAGCGCGCGGGCTGCTCGACGAGGGTTACGGCATGGGGGTCAGCGTTTCCGACTACGACGCGGACGGCGATCTCGATCTGCACGTGACCAAGATGTCGAGCAAGGCCGGCAACCGCGTGCTCGCGCGGATCGACTCCGAGGACCTTCCATCGCGCGGGCGCTTGGCCGCACTCGCGTCGGGCAACAGCCTCTATCGCAACGACGGCAGCGGGAAGTTCACGGACGTGACGAAGACCGCCGGGCCGTTTTACGGCGGTTGGTCGTGGGGCGGCGGCTTCATCGACATCGACAACGACGGGTACGAAGACCTGCACACACCCAACGGCCACTTGTCGGGCACGTCCGAAGCGGATACGTGAAGCATCTTCTGGTGCCAGGTCGTGGCATCACGGTGTGTGGATCAGAAAGACCGCGCGAAGTCGGCGACGGATTTTGCGTTGGAGCAGCTCGCGCGCATCAAGCGCGGCCACTCCTTCAGCGGGTACGAACGCGATCTCGTTGCGCTGAATCTTGGCGACGGGACGTTCCTCGACATCTCCGGAGTGTCCGGCGCCGACTCGGTGACGGACGGCCGCGGCGCGCTCTATGCGGACCTGGACGACGACGGGGATCTCGACATCTTCTTGCGCGCGATGCACGGGCCGGCGCATCGCGTGTTCAACAACGAGATCGGGCAGGACGCAGGTTGGCTTCGCGTGGTGCTCGAGGGGCGCGCGTCCGGGCGCGATGCGTTTGGCGCGGTGGTCCGTGTGCGTGTCGGGGATAGGACACTAGCGCGCCAAAAGAGCGGTGGGTCGGGATATCTGGCCCAGCATGATCCGCGGATTCTGGTCGGACTCGGGCGCGCGAAACAGGCCGAGTGGATCGAGGTCACGTGGCCGAGTGGTGCGAAACAGCGCCTGGCTGGCCCCTTCTCCTCCGGTGGCACGATCCGGATCATCGAATCCAAATAGCCCGACGGAATCGCTGACCTCACTTGAAACACCCGTACAATGTCGCGTCCAATTGAGACCCGCGCTCGGTGCGCGGATGCTGTGAGGGCAACCCTGATGTGCAAGTTCCTTCCCATCGTCGTGCTTTCGTTGGTCGCGTGTGGCGGCAGCAGCGAAGAAACCGAAACGCTGATTCGTGCGATCGATGAACTCGACGCGGCGTTGGCGATCGACACGTTCGAGTCGTTCCCTGGCACGCTGATTCACGGCGAGGGCAACGGCCCCGGCGGCGGAGACGAATGCGGCAACATCAAGGAAGTGAACGCGTACCGCACCGACGATCTCCTCGTGTTTCGCATCGAGGACACCGATGGCCTCTGCTTCGACACGGACATCTACGAGATCATCCTGGACCGAATCACGTACCAAGGGGTTCGCGGGTCGTTCCTGTTCTTCAACAACGGCGACCCCGCGGCCAGGGTGCGCGGCCTTGCGTTTTTCCAGGACGAACAGTTTGCCGGGACGTTTGTGAGCGATGTCGAGGTGTTCCAGCGGATGGATGACCCCGATGATAAGTACCTCTATCTGACGATCCCGCTCAGCAACTTTGCCTTCAACAAGGATGATGAGGGCAAGGCGGTGTTCCGTGTGCGCGCCCAGATCGAGCGCCTCGTGTCCGGCGATTTCGAGATGATCGACGAGACCGATTGGGTCAACGTCGACTTCGTCGATCCGAACTAGGGTCTGTCTGAAAACTCCTCCTGGCTTCGATCGGCTGGGCCGTTGAGCCAGAGATACTCCCAGCTCGATCTCTGGCCGACGGAGGACTTCTCACACAGACCCTAGGCTCCGTTTGCGGGCTCCGCCGAGGCCTTGCGCCCGGACTTTTCAACAGGGCCCAGGCTCCGTCAGCGCCCGGTGGGAAACCTGTGGATGACCACTGCCCAGGACGGTACCTGGAACCGTGTTGGACGCGCGGAAGTGTCTGGGGGACCGCTAGTTAGAGAAAAAGGGTGCGGCCCAGGCTGCCGCACCCTCGGGTTGGTGATGGGGGTTTGGTTGGAATGCCGGTTGGCTAGCTAATGACTGCCGGGTTTCCGTTGCCGTTTTCCTGGACCCAGCGCACGGCGTTCGAGCAGGGGCAGGAGCCGCCGACGCGGCTCAGTTGCGGCATTTCTGCCGCGGCCTCGTGCTGCTCCATTTCGCCGTCGGCGACCTTTGCGACCAACTCGACGTACTGCCCGTAGTCGCGCCCCGCGGGGTACGCACTCGGTAGCACGCGATGTAGGTGCTTCTTGAGCTCGCCGAAGTCAGCGACGACGGTGCCGTCGATGTCACGCTGCTCATACGCGTGGATACCGCGGCGACGCAGGAAACTCACGTGCGGCATGCGCAGCAGGTCTTCCGGCTTGACGCCTTCGTGCGTTCCGCCGTCCGCAATGCGATCGACGATCTCCTCGGCCCGCTCGCGGTTGATGCCATTGACGCGCCCGCGCACGAACCTCACGTTGAGATCGCGCAGAACCAGGGTCATCTCATCGATGTATTCCTGCAGCGCAACCGCGTTTGTCATCGGCTTGAATCCGAACTTCACGTTGCGGCCGCCGCCACGCTCGTCGCCGAACATGTCGTAGCCGCGCGGCAACCACTTGAACATCGCCTCCTGCATCATCTCCATCGAGACGTTGCCCTCTCCGCGCCCTGCCTCCGTGGCCCAACGGCGCAGCGGACCGACGCCGGCTGCCAAATGGAACGCCTCCTCCTGGAGCATCGGCGGCATGCTCTCGGACATCGGCTTGTACGCGCTCACCTTCTGCATCTTGAGCTGGTACTTACCGACGCGGTCGATCACCGTGCAGAACGTCGCGTTGTCCAAGAACGAATCGAAGTCGATGTTGAAGGCGCCGAGCACGTGCGATCCGGTGCGCATCGAGAGCACCTCCTCGACGAGATCCTCGCCCTTGTGGTCGCTCACCGACGCCCAGTCGTCCTCGAGCAGGATGTGAAACATCTGATACCCGTGGCGCAATTCCTCGGCCATCATGCGCAGGACCCAGAACTGATCCTGTTCGTTCTGCGCGCGCGAGAGAGTCAGCCGGTGCTGCTGAATGGAACCGAACTCGGTGCTCGCCTGCGCCTTGACCGCCTTCATCAGGTTGTTGGCTTCGTCGTGCGACATCTCGCAAGCCCTTTCGTACTTCGGCTTGCCTTCATTGATGCCGACCTCGATGTTCGGGCAGACGCTGCAGTCGCGATACGCGCACAGCTCGAACTGCGGTTGGCGCGGGAAGAACTTCGACCAGTTTTCCTCGAGCAGCGGGTAGTCGGGGATGAACGTGTCGCGCCAGCGCACGACGGCATCGTGGTACTTCTTCGGGAGGGTGGTCTTGGTAACGGTGCTCATGGCCTAAATCCTCGGGGGGTGCCTCGCCAACGCGCGATGGGGTCTGGCCCCGCTGGGCGGGTATGTAATCGAACGTTCGTGCGAAGAGCCAGAATGCTACCACAGCCCGCTGAAGCGGCAAGTGCGGGGGCTAGGCGTGGCTATCGGGCG
>JAZFYD010000113.1:0-31282 GCA_036443405.1 Planctomycetota bacterium | reverse complement strand
TAAGAATGCCGGCCGCGACGTCCCAAGGATTCAGGTGCAGCTCCCAGAAACCATCGAGGCGTCCGCACGCCGTGTAGGCCAGGTCCAGCGCGGCCGCGCCCATGCGGCGCACGCCCGCCGCGGCGCGGCAGACCTCGACGAAGTTGTCGATGTTGTGGTCGGGCAGCTCGTTGCGCGCGTACGCAAATCCCGTCGCCACGACGGAGTCCCCGAGCGCGGCCGTCTTCGAGACGTCGATGCGCTCGCCGTTGAGATGCGCGCCCTCGCCGCGCTCGGCGGAAAACGTCTGGTTGAGCGCGGGCGCGTGAATGGCTCCGGCCAGGAACTCGCCGTTCTCCAACACCGCAATCGACACCCCCCAAAACGGAATGCCGTGGAGAAAATTCACGGTGCCGTCCAGCGGGTCCACGATCCACTGCCGGGACGCACCCTGCTCGCGCGCGGGACTCTCCTCGCTGAGCAGATCGTCGTCTTCCGGGATGTGCGCCTTGATGTACTCCTCGGCGTCCAGGTCGGCCTGGCTTACGAGGTCGCGCCGGTTGCCGTCTTTCAAATCGGCATCGTCACGGCGCAGCTTTCCGTAGTGAGCCAGCAACACATTGCCCGCAGCGCGCGCGATATCAACGACCGTGTCACGCATCAGGGCTGCCTCGCAAGCACTGCCACGACGGAGTTTTGCAACCGGATCGCACTGCCGCGATCGCCGGTTTCGCACAGCACCGACATGATCCAGACCTTGCCGCCGGCGTCGGTGACGTAACCGCTCAGCGCGGACACGCCGCGCAGCGTGCCGGTCTTCAGTCGTACACGCTCGCCCAGAGCGCGGAAGCGGCGGCGCAGGGTCCCTTCGCCTCCCGCGGCGAGGCCTTCGATGAACGCGGTGTTCTCGTCCATGCGCGTCAGAATCTCGAAGATCGTGCGCGGGGTCACCTTGTTGGCGCGCGCGAGTCCCGAGCCGTCACTCACGACGAGACCCTCCACGGACACGTCCTCCGCGACGAGGGTCTTCCGCACCGCTTGGGCCGCGCTTTCAAACGAACCTTTGCCCTGGATCCGGAAGAGGCATTCGCTGTAGAGGTTCTGGCTGTTGGTCAGCGCGACCTTGATCGTGCGACCCAACCCGCTGCGGAACACGGTGAGCGTCTCGCCGCCGGTGGCGGCGCCCACGCGGGTCTGGCCCGCGACACGCACGCCTTCCGACTCCAGCGCGGCGCGAAACGCGCGGCCGAAGAACATCACGGGCTCGTGCACCGGCACGCTCTTCTCGATGCCCGCGCTGGTCGAGAGAATGCCGCCGCGCACCAACAGATCGCTCTCCGCGGTGCGCCCGATGTGCACGACGTGCTGCTTGCTGCTGGCGACGGTGTCGCAGTTGTTTTGCAATCGCGGCCGCAACAGCGTCGGCCGCCACTCGACTCGCGCCGTGGCGCCGAGCCCCGTGCCGGGCTGCACGGTCACGTCCCAGCAGGAGTCGTTGTAGATCAGCGCCGCCACCGGCGCGCAGTACCAGCGGTCGAGTTGATCCGACGGCCAGCCCGGGTGGATCGTGACCCCGTCGAACCGCGACGCGTCCAGGACGAGATCGCCGGTGATCTCTTCGACGCCCTTCGCCTTCACCTGGCGCGCCAGATGCCGCAGCACAGTGGATGCGTCCCCGTCGAAAAACCGGCCGGAGAGGTTCGGGTCGCCGCCGCCGATCACGCCGAGGTGGCCGCCGGGCAGCTTCACGATGCGGGTCTCGAAGCGGTAATCCGCCCCCAAGCGCAGGAGCGCCGTCGCCGCGGTGATGATCTTCTGGTTGCTCGCCGGGATGCGCGCGCGATCCGCCGCGAGTGCAAACGCCGGCTGCCCCGGCCGCCCCACCAGGATGCCCACGCGGGAGCGCGGGACCTTCCCGTTCTGAACGGCCTGTTCGAGCTCGCCGGCGATGTCGCCGGTCGCGAGCAGGGCGAGAGCTACAAGCCACGCAGCCATTCGGGTTTCAGTTCGATCTCGCCGCGGCGCGCGGCGCCGACCGCCTCGAGTAGCCGGTCCTTGTCCTGGGGGAGCCGGCCCTTCAGCGGCAGATAGTTGCTCGCGTGGTTGCAGCGGAAGATCGTGCCGCGGCAATCGAGGCCGGACACGATGCGTTCGAGTTCCTCGAGTGTCTCGTGCGAGTCGGGCAACGTCAAAGCGCCGCTTTCGACGCTTTCGTGAAGGCGTGTTCCGGGCACGGGGGTGACGGTGAGCAGGCTGAAGAAACGAGGGCTCATCGCGCTGACGACCCTGGCCGTGGCGTCGGCGTGTTCCTCCCAGCGCTCGCGGCCGGCGATTCCGAGGAGCCCCATCACCGAGCCCTTGATCGAGAATCGCTGCGCGCGCTGCACGGCCGCTGAGATCTCCGCCGCCGTGGCGCCCTTGTCGACCCGTGCCAGCGTCGGTTCGTCGCCGGACTCGAGGCCGAAGTACAGGATGCCCAACCCGGCATCGCGCAGGGCTTCGAGATCCGCGTCCGACTTTTGCAGGACGTTTGGCGCGTTGGAGTAGGCCCCCACGCGTCGCAGATTCGGAAACGCCTCCCGCAACGCCGCGAGCACAGGCAGCAGTTTGTCCGCACCGAGCACCATCGCGTCGCCGTCCAACAGAAAGACCTTGCTGGTCTCGGGATGCGCACGCGCCGCCATCGCGATGTCTTCCAGAACTTCCGCGTGCGGCCGCACACGAAAGCGCTTTTCCAGATACATCGCGCAGAAGTCGCACTCATTGTGGCTGCACCCGTAGGTGACGTGCACCAGATACGAGTCCGCCTCGCTCGGCGGCCGGAATACAGGCTCCTGATAGCGCATGGGTGATCCGGTCAGCGCGCCGAGACCGGCGCTCCGCTGTTGGCCACGATCAGTTGCGACACGGGGCCCGCGCGTTGCACGAACGAAGCCCCGTCGGGATCGTTCTCCAGCGGTTTGGCTTGCCGGTAGCTCTCGCACTGGCGCGCATAGAGCATCATGTCCTCGTGATCGGAAAGGTAGGTCACCTTCAGCTCGTCGCTCACCTCGATGCGCAAGTTCATGAGCTGGTAGACCGCCGGGCCGTGGAGGTAGACCACGCCGCCTTCACGCATTTCGGTGTGCACCGCGGTGATCTCGGCCTTGTCCTTCCATCGGTCACTGAGGATCAACTCGACGCTCGTCGCCTTGACCTCGGTCCGCAGCAAGATCATGCGTTCGTTCGGCCGTACCCCCAGGTCCTCCGCCGTGGGTCCGCCGGCGCACGCGGCGATGCACAGGGGCGCGACGAGCAAGGTCCATCGGAACGCGCTCACTTGCCTGAACCGCCTGCCCCGTCCCCTTGGTTCGCACCGGCGGTTTCTTCTTCCAGCCCGGCGCCCTGCGCGGCGCGCTGGAACTCCTCCACGCGCTTCGTGATCCGTTCGCGGTGCTCGGGGCCAACCTCGGCTTCGCGGTCCTTCTTTTCGAGGAACGTCTCGCCCAGATAGTCGCGGAGGAATCTGTACGCCTCCTTCCAGGCCGGAAACTGCACGTCGCGCGATACGACCAGCCGCCCGACGTGATGCGCGAGGGGAGCGCCCTTGGCGTCGCCATCGAGCCGCACGAACTTGCGCAACTCCTTGATCGACCCCACCAACGCCGTCGATCCGGCCTCGGTGTTGCGCCAGCGATACCAGTCCTGGCGCACGATCTTGATCTGCTCGGGGGTGAGCGGCGTGCTTTCCTCTCCGACCCGGCTGCGGCGGCTCGTCAGATCCGAGAGGCCGCGATCGATCGTTCGCAACACGGTTCCGTCGTCGTCGTCCAGCGCGAAGAGCAGCGTCGGGATGCCGGCGATGCCCATCACGGAGCGAATTGTGCGCATCGCCTCGGTGCGTACTTTCACCGTGCGCTGCCAGGGGTACATGAAGTGCACCATCACGCCGATGAGACGGGCGTCCGGCATCTCGTGTTTGAAGAACCGCAGCATGTCGAGCTGCAACACCGCCGGCCCGGTCACGCACGTCCGTACGATGGTCGAACGAATCTCGCGGTAGAGCTCGGCAAGACGCGGCTCATAGGCCTGCTCGATGCGCGCCCACAAACGGATGAGATCGATGAGCGCGATCCGGCGGTCTTCCTGGCTGCGCCCCTTGTTTTTCAGGACCCGCAGCGCATCGTCGGCCTGCCAGACGACGAACGCGATCGGACCCTTCTCCTCCAGATCCTTGAGCATCGACGCGATGTGCTCGCGTTTCGCCGCCGGCATCTGATTGCTGTACTTGCTGAGTTCCCTGAGCGCGGCTTTGGAGCTTTCGACATGGCGACCGCTGAGTTCGATCAAGACCCAGCGCTCGGCGAGCTTCACCTTCGCGCGCGGCGACATCTCCGCTGCGAGGCCCTTCTTGAGGAGCTTCCTCGCGTCGTCGGTCCGGCCGAGCATCGTGTAAACACTCTCGAGCTTGAGGTACGGGAGCGGGCTCCTAGGCGAGAGCGCGCGCCAAGTCTTGGCCGCACGGAGCGCCTCCTCGGCGTAATCCTTCTTGAACCGCTTGGTGTAGGTCGTCTGCCAGCGCTGCATGCAGGCGCTGGTCAGCTGGTTGCAGCTGTCGTCCGAGACGTCCTTTTTCTGCGCGAGGCGGTAGTACTCGAGCGCCTGGTCCCAGTCGCTCTTGAAGCGTGAGACCGTGCCGAGCATGAGGAATGCCTGCCCGTAATCCGGCTCCAGTTCCAGGGCTCGTTCCGCGTAGCGGCGTGCGTCGTCCAGGGATCCGGAGAGCACCGCAAGCTTCGAGAGCGAGATGTAGGCGGGCAGGATGCCCTTGTAGTGGCTGATCGCCTGCTCCATGGACTCGCGCGCTTCCGGCGCGTTGCCGGTCATCGCGAGGCCTTGCCCGAGCACGTAGTACGCGATCGCCTTGTCGCGGCCGGTCGGAGCCTGGGCTGCCTCGCGTTGGTAGTGGCGCTTCAACTCGGCCGGTTTCATGCTGCCCCGCTGGACCTTCACAAGCTGCTCCTGCAGCGTGATCAAATCGGACTCGACGTCGTCGTCCGTGATCAGCTTTTGCCCCGGCTGGGCCGCGAGCGGCGCGGCGATGACGAAGAGCAGGAGCATCGGGCGCAGGAGGTTCGAGTTCATTCGCAAGTTCCCAGGTATCAACTCCAACGGCGTCAGCCGTTGGGTCAGAGTCACATCCAACGGCGTCAGCCGTTGGATCAGATTCACAGCGTTAGCCGGTCGAGATCCTCGAAAAAGCCGGGGTAGGACTTCCCCACGGCTTCGGCGTCGGCCACCGTAACGCCGGGGACCGAAAGCGCAAGGACGCCCGCCGCCATGGCGATTCGATGGTCTCCGCCGGCGGACAGGACCGCGGGCGAGAGCGGGCGGCCGCCCTCGATCACGAAGCCGTCGGGACGCTCTTCCGCCTCGCCGCCGAGCGTACGGATCATTTTGACGGTCGCCTGAATGCGATCGCTCTCCTTGTGGATCAGATGCGGCGCGCCGGACACGACCGTGGTGCCTTCGGCCAGCGCGCCCAGCACGCCGAACAGGGGCGCGAGATCCGGGCTGTTGGAGAGATCCACACTCAAACCCTTGAGCGAACCGCCCCGCACGCGAACCCCGTGATCAGTCTCCGTCACCCGGGCGCCGGCCCGGTTCAGGAACGGCAGCAGGCGCGCGTCGGGCTGCGGCGACGACAGCCCGAGTTTCTCGAGGATGAGATCCCCACCCGTCGTCGCGGCCGCCATCGCATGCGCGGCGGCGGAGCTGAAGTCCGGCTCCACCGTATACGGCAGGCGAAAAGTCCGGTGCATCAGCGTTGTGAGCGCGACGTAGCTGAAGGATTCCCGGCCACTGACGTGCACGCGCAACCCGCGGACACGATCCACGAGCAGGATCAGCGCGGTCGCGAACTGGCTGGAGAGTTCGGTGGAAATGTGGACGGAGCCTCCACGGATCGGACCGCGAACCGTGACGGGGAACTCGTCTCCGTTCACTTCCGCGCCCAACTCGCGAAGCGCCGTGCAGAGGGGCGCGACCGGCCGGCGGCGGAGGGCGACCGAGCCGTCGACCGTGGTCTCGGCATCTCGCAGGGCCGCCAGCGCCAGGATGCAGCGCGCGCCCGTGCCGTTGTCGCCAAGATCCACGTGCGCCGTCTCGTTGTGGGGGTCGGCCGAAACGACTCTGGTCGGACCGTCCATCGTGACGGCGTACCCCAGCGCGTTGAGGGCGCCGCAGAGGCGTTCCACGTCCTCGTTGTCGGGGACATTGCGGATCTCGCCGCCGTTCGTGGTGGCGAGCAGCAGCGCCCGCTGGGCCAGCGATTTCGACCCGGGCACAAGGATCGAGCCCTTGATGCTCCCGGGCCGGATTCGTCTGTCCATCCGGTGAGTTTATCGGCCCCTGGGGTCGCTTGAAGCTATGGAAGGGACCGGCGCACGCCGCCACGGCGGCGCCGGCACCGACTCGCCCGACTTTGGCCGCCCGGCCGGGTCATGTAGACTCGCGCCCCCATGGTGAAAGCACTGGACGAGATCTCCCTCAGTTCCCTCACCCACGTGGAGAGCGGCAAGGTCCGAGAGGTGTATGAGGTCGACGACAAGGTCGTCCTCATCGCGACGGACCGGGTTTCCGCATTCGACGTGATCCTGCCCCAGGGCATTCCCGGGCGTGGCATCACGCTGACCAAACTCTCGGAGTTCTGGTTTAGACGTCTCGAAGACATCTGCCCCAACCACCTGATTACGACCGACGTGGAGCAGATGCCGGAGCCCGTGCGCAGAAAGGCGGACCAACTTCGCGGCCGCACGATGCTCGCGCGCAAGGCGGAGATCCTGCCGGTGGAATGCGTCGTGCGCGGCTACCTCGCCGGGTCGGGGTGGAAGGAGTACCAGAGGTCGCAATCCGTGTGCGGCGTGGCGCTCCCCGAAGGACTGATCGAGAGCGACAAGCTGCCCGAGCCGATCTTCACGCCGACAACCAAGGCGAAGACGGGTCACGACGAACCGATGACCTACGCGCAGGTCGAGGCCGAACTCGGCGACGACATGGCGGCCACGCTCAAACGCATCTCCCTCGAACTCTATGAGGCGGGCGCGAAATACGCGGAGAAGCGCGGCATCATCCTCGCCGACACGAAGTTCGAGTTCGGCATGGTGAACGAACGGTTGCTGCTCGCCGACGAAGCGCTCACACCGGACAGCTCGCGTTACTGGGACGCCAAGACCTACGAACCCGGCCGTTCCCAGGACAGCTTCGACAAACAGATCGTGCGCGACTGGCTGGAGACGACGGATTGGAACAAAGCACCGCCGCCGCCGGATCTTCCGGAGGCGGTGATCGAGAAAGCCGCCGGACGCTATCGCGAGATCGCGGACCGGCTGATGGAGTAGGACATGGCCAACCCGCGTGTCGGAATCGTGCTCGGATCCAAGAGCGACCTCCCTCAGATGGAAGGCGCGGAAGCGCTCCTGAAAGAGATGCAGGTGCCTTACGAGTTGCGCATCATCTCGGCGCACCGCACCCCGGACGAGTCCGCGGAGTACGCCAAGACGGCGAAGGACCGCGGACTCGAGGTCGTCATCGGCATGGCCGGGATGGCCGCGCACCTCGCGGGCGTGCTCGCCGCGCACTGCAAAGTGCCGGTGCTCGGCGTGCCGGCGAAGGTCGGCGCGCTGAACGGCGTCGACGCGCTCTACTCCACGGCGCAGATGCCGGCAGGCGTGCCCGTCGCGTGTTTCGCGATCGGCAAGGCGGGCGCGACGAACGCCGCGCTGTTCGCATGCCAGATCATGATGGCGAAGGACACCGACCTCGCCGAGCGCGTTGCGGCTCATCGGGCCGCGATGCAGGACAAGATCCGGGCCGACGACGCCGAAGTTCAGAACCGGTGACCGACGCACCCGAACCCGGCGGGCACGGGAACGAAGTCCTGCTCGAACCCGCGGACCGCGAAGTCCTGCACCGATTGCGGAAAGACTCCCGCACGGACCCGGACGAAGCGCCGACATGGCGTGCCGCGAAGGGCCCTCTCGCATTCGCGATCACCGGCTTGATCCTGATCGCCTGGGACTTCTCGCAGGGGCGCCGACCGAGTTTCGTCGCGGGGCTCGCGCTTGGCGGCGGCGTGCTTTCCATCGTCCTGCAGTTGCCGGTGGCCTCGTATCTCTACCGCTGCCGCCGGCTGATCCGTTTCGCAGACGGGCGTGGGGCATATCGCGACGACGCGTGAAGCCCGCACCCGCGTTATCTTGATGCGATGCGGCCCATCAGCCGACGTGCGTTTCTCCTGGCCGCTTTTGTCGCGGCGCTCGCCGGTGTCGGCCTCGTCTCCTCCCGCCTCTACCGGGCGGACCCGGAGTTGCCGCCCGCATCCGCGCCGCAACCGGAACACGTCGTGTTGCTGCATGGGCTGGGCCGGTCCGAGGTGGCGATGGGCGAGTTGGAGCGGCGCCTCCAGGATGCGGGGTATGTCGTGCACAACATCGGCTACCCTTCGCGCGACGAGACGCCGGAGAAACTCGTAGCCCTGATCGGCGAGAAGGTCGCCGCGTGTTGCGCGAACATAGGCAGCCCGACGCACTTCGTCACGCACTCGCTGGGCGGCCTGCTTTTGCGGGCCTATCTCACCGACAAACCGCTGAAGAATCTCGGACGCGTCGTGATGCTCGGTCCACCGAATCAAGGCAGCGATCTCGTGGACAAGTATGGCGACACCTGGCTCTTCAAGAAAGCCCTCGGCCCGACGGCCGCCAGACTCGGAACGAAGCCGGACTCGTTGCCGAACCTTCTGGGGCCGCCGTATTACGAGGTCGGGATCATCGCCGGCAACGCGAGCTTCAATCCGATCAGCTCGAACATGATTCCGGGCGAGGACGACGGTGTCGTTGCCGTCGAGGCGACCAAACTCGAAGGCATGCGCGACTTCCTGGTCCTCAACACGAGTCACACGATGATGCGCCGGGACCCCGAGGTCGCCGCCGAGACGCTCCACTTCCTGAAACACGGCCGGTTCTCGCGCAGTTCGATGAAGCGCGACGGTTAGTCGGCGGACACGGCACGACAGGCTGACCTCCCCTCGTGCGACCATGCCGAGCATGCATCGTCCGGGCGCCATCGTCTTGTTGATCCTGCTCGCTGGCTGCTCCAGCACGACCGCGAAGTACCTGCAGAGCAAGACGGGCTACCGCGTGACCCGGGGTTTTGTCATCCATCTCGAGAATCTTCAGAACCCGAAACGCGAGAACCTCAAGGATGGTGTCGCGTACGAAGTCACCACACCCGGCGCCTCGTTGACCATGGAGTTCAGCCGGCGCCGGCGGCAAACGTTCGAACTGCGACCGGGCGACATATTTGTCCAATCGCGGCCCTACAGCTACTACCTGCAGTCCCCCGGCAGGTAGCGTCAGTCCCGCACGCGGCGGGCGGTCATGTCGCTCGCGAACTCCACCCAGTTTTTGCCGTCCAACTTGTTCACCTTCCACTTGATGGTGTCGTCGTCCAGGAAGCGGTGTTCTTCCTTGTAGCGGACCGGGCCCGCGGCCGTGTGCTCCGTGTACTCGTAGTGGAGAACGTCAGGCCGAACCGTCACCACGGCGACTTTCATGCCCGTGGGTGAGAAGCTGAGGAACCGAAGTCGTTTGGCCGCGGGATCGAAATACTGAAATGCGACGTAGACCGTGTGTTCGGGGCCGGGGTTTCGCATCACGGTCTTGGACTCGATCACCGTGGGATGCAGGCTCCATTCGTACCGAGTGAACCCGTCCAGCTCTCGACCACCCATGGTGCCGGTGATTTCCCAACGCCCCCCGATCAGCCGCACCAGCGGCCGCAGCCATTCCGACGGCTCCCGCAAACGCAGCGGTTTGCCGATCGGCGGATCCGCGCGGCGCTTCGACTTGGTTTCCATGACCTGTACCCAGGCGCCACCTCGATCGAAGTAGTTGCGACCCGTGTATGCGTCCGTCACTCCGGGCGTGAACGCGTACTCCTGGCGCATCATCGGGAGGTTGGCACTGCGCGGTGTCCGCATCTCGATCATGCCGGGTTTGCCCGGCCGGGCGACGCCACGCGAGATCGCTCCCTGCGCCGAAAACGTCAGCGCCGCGACGTGCTTCTTCTCCGGGTCGAAAAAAAAGAGGGTCTCGTACGTCAGGTAGTCGCCCTTGTCGGTGAGGGTGTAGACCCGACCCCGCACGAACTGCTTCGCGAAACCGTATCGGTACGTCACGCGCGTGCGGATGGGCTCGCCCCCGGGCAGCCTGGCGTCCGTGAGCCAGTGGCCGCCGATCAGCGGCTCCAAGAATGCGAGCGGCGAGGGCTCTTGGTCCTCCGCTCGCACCGACGGCACTGAGCACAAGAGAACCAGCAAACACACCCGGATGGAGTTCATCGTCTAGTCCCTTTTTGTGCCGGCTTCGGTGCCGACCACGTGCTTCCGTCTTCCAACAATCGTTCGAAGTAATCGCGGAGCGAACTCACCGCGCTGTCGTACGGTTCGAGCGACTGATACGAGCGCGCCAGCATCACGGCGCCTTCCATCGTCGTGAGCACGAACAGCGAGATTCGCTCCAGATCGGCGCCCTCCGGCAGCCGCCCCGATGCCTCCTCGAGGCACTCGCGTACGCCCGCCGACCAACCACGGAAGTTCTCCTCGATGCCTTCGCGCGCGGCGGGAAGCTGAGACCCAACTTCCAGCGCGAGGTTGCCGATCGGGCAGCCCTGTTTGCAGTCACTGAGAATCAGCCCCTGCCGGTAGCCGTCCAGGAGCGCGAAGATCCGTTCGATGGGATCGGTCACGCGCTGAAAGATCGGGTCCAACAGCCACGGCCGCAGTTGGACGCGGTACTTTTCGAGCACCGCGAGCAGCAGGTCCTCTTTGGTGGGGAAGAAGTGGTAGAGGCTGCCGCTTCTGGCCTCCGCCTTCTTCAGGATCTGCGCGATCCCCGTCGCGCGGTAGCCCTGGTCCCAAAAGAGTTCCCGGGCCGCTTCCACGAGTCGATCGCGGGTGGTGCTCTCCGCCGCAGCTGTCATGGCGGAGGATCCTAGCCTGAGTTGATCGCTCAACCAAGTCTTTTGTTAGTTATGCGCCGATTGGGGACGATCGGGCCGGGGGAGCGCCGCAGCTTACCGGACTTCGGCTCCGGATAGGACGCCGTCGCCGTTCTTGTCGAGGCGGGCCATGATGCTGTCGGCGCCCTTCAACTCGGCAAGCGTGATGCGTCCGTTTTTGTCCGCGTCGTACCGGTCGAGCAGCGTCCGTCTCGGCAGCGGCGTCGCGCCGTCGCGTTCGATCCGCTTCGGATCCCCCATCGACATCGCCGACTTGGGCCCCATGTTCAACTCCTGCTCGGTCACGGTGTTGTTCTTGTTGTGATCGTAGCTCTTGAAGAACCGCGGGGGGCCGTCGTACTCCTTGCGCGTGACCTTCTTGTCGCGGTTCTTGTCGAACAGCTCGAAGAAGTTGTCGGGCCGCGGGCGCTTCTTCGCCTCGCGAAGCTGGTCCTGGATGTAACGCGCGACCTCTTTCCTTGAAAGCGTCCGGTTGCGGTTGCGGTCGTTCTTCTTGAACACGTCCTCCCCACCGCGGAACTCTTTCAGCTCGATCCTGTTGTTCTTGTTCAGGTCAAAGCGCTTGAAGAAGTCCGCGACACGCTCGTTCACCGTAAACGGCATCTTCTCGGGTTTCGCGACGCTCTTGCTCTTTTCCGGATCCGACTTGTCCGCCTTCTTGTCACCCTTGCCCTTCTTGGGCTTGTCCGATTTCGGTTTCGGCTTGGGCTTGGGTTTCGGTTCCGGCATCGGTTCGGGTTCCGGCTTCGGTTTGATTCCGAGGTACGCGGCAACTTCCTTGCGCGTCGCACGGCCGTTGCCGTCGGCGTCCACCTGCTTGAAGAGCGCTTCGTCGACGATCTCATCGGAGGTCAGGATGCCGTCGCCGTTGGTGTCCCAGATTCGGAAGACGTTGTCGATCCGATCGGCCGCAGCGAGTGACGCCAAAAGAGCGAGTGTTCCGAGAGTTCGCATGGTCATGGTCATCGCACCTCAGCCGCCAGGATACGGTGGATCTCTTTGCGTGTGAGAAAGCGAGATCCCGGGTGGCTTACGTCTTTGAGAGGCTTGCCGTCGAATCCGACGAGCCGGTCGAGCGGCATGAATTCGTAGTCCAGGCCGACCGCCGGGCCGACACCGGCCACGACGCCGGCTTGCGTGATCGGGTTGCGCAGCGTCACGTCCACGATCTCGACGTCGCCGCGGCCGCGCCCGGCCACGATGGCGTACTGCTTCAAAAACGGCGCCTGATAGACACGCGCGATCCGTACCGCGCGCGGGTCGTTCACCGTCCTTCTTGTCGCGGTCAGCCGCGGCTCCAAGGGACGGGTCACGTCCACCTTGCCGAGAATGCCGTTGCTGTTGTTTTGGGTGCCGACGAAGTAGAGGTAGTCGCGCTCCTGCGACGGGATGTCGCCGCCGTCACTCCCGATGTCGTAGTTGCTCGAAAACGCGAGGCTCGTTACGGAGAAGCCCGACCGGCGGCCGCGCGCCGGCGTGACCACGAGCGGTTTGTCCGGGCGCGTGACCTCCACGACGTAAATCCCGCGCCGCCCGTCGGCGACATACGCGACGTTGCGCCCCTGGGTTCGGCGCCGCATCGCGACCTCTGGAGTGCCCGCGCTGTAGTGCACTAACACGTCGTTGGCGTCCATCGGCTCGGCGTTGTCGCCGTTGAGATCGACCACGGCGGTGACCGCGGGCTTGTGCGGCACGGACACATCGATGATGCGCAGCCCGGCGGGCCCGTCGGCGACGTACGCGTGTAGTCCGTCCACGTGCACCGAGCGGGCCTCCTCGGTTCGCACGCGCGCGATGCGCTTGGGACGCCTGGGTGACGCAAGCGAGAAGATCCAGAGGCCCTCCTTGCCCGACGCGACAAAGAGCGTGCCCTCTCTGACGAGCAGCTTGCGTGCATCGCCACCGGGCACGGCGCCGATGCGTTTGGCGCCGGCCGGATCGGTCAGATCGACGACCTGGATCGAACCGTCGCGGCACGCCACATACGCGTATTGCGCGCGACCGGAGTTCGAGTCGTTCAAGAGCGCGACATCGCGGGGCCGCGACGGAAGCGGGACGTTCACGAGCGCGAGGCTCTGGCCGGGGTTGTTCGCGTCCAGCGCACACACGGTCAGGCCGCCGTCGCCCACGGTCACGAACAGGTCGCGGAACAGCTGGAAGTTCTCCGAGCCGAGCCCCAGGACGCTCGGCGCGCCGTGGCACTCCATGCACTTGCGCGCCGCCGGCCGGACGGTGTGAAGCTGATGATGGATCAGCGTCATGCCGCTCAGCCCGGCCGCGGTCACGGGGAGTTCCTGACGCAACACGACCTTGCCGGACTCGTCCCTGTACGTACCCGCGGTCGAGAACCCGACCATGTACGGCGCGATCTTCCCGCGCGAATCCACGCCCAGATAGAAGTGGCGGAACGTCGCGAAGATCTTCTCCTGCGTCGTGACCCGACCCGGCGTGCGTTGGCCGGAAATCACATCCAGCTGCGTGAACGATTCGTTGCGGTCGAAGTGGAACCCGAAGAAGTTCACGCTCCAACCGCTGTGACAGGCGTAGCACGTCAGCCGGTCGTGTGCGTGCGTCATCGCCCGCGCGGCGGCGCCGTTGTAGCTCTTGTGGCCGCGGGTCAGCACGTCGACGACCTGCTTGACGGGATGCAGCTTGCCGGTGACCTTGCCGCGCAGCACGGCGTTGTCCCCGTCCCAGCGCAGGTGTTCGAGGGTTTCGCCACGGCTGGTCTTGAACGTCGCGCGGCGTGTGAACGTGCCGTGGCAGGTCTCGCAACGCACCGTCACGGCGTGTTCCATCTCGCCGTAGATGTTGCCGTCGCCCATCACGTCGGTCACACCGTGACAGTCGATGCAATGCATGCCGCGTTCCGAGTGCACGTCCGGCGGGCAGATCTTCGGGTCGTTCAGGAAAAACCGGCCTTTGGAGCGGCGGTCCGTCGTGCCCGGAACGTCGGGGCCGCCCGGCACTCCCGGAGGCAGCTGCGCGAGGCCGCGGAAGCTCATCCCGATGCTCGCGTCGAGCGCGTGGCACTTCGTGCACGTCTCGGTCGGGATGGCCAACGTCATCGAGTGCCGTCGCGGATGGCCCGGCTCGAGTTTGTCGACGGTCTCGTCGGCACTCTTGCTCAGGCCGTCGTGCGCATACGTCACGTGGCACACCGCACAGCCCTCGGACCGATACCAGCCGTCCTGGCCGAGGCGCCCGCGTAATCCGATCCCTCGCGAGTACAGGTGGCACTGCATGCACGACTTGCGGGGCAGGTCGGAGAAGTGAGAACCGATGCTCGACTTGTCTCCCAGCGCCGGCAGCGGAATCGCCGGCAGCGACTTGTGCGCGTGTTCGGGAACCGTGCCGTCCTCGTCCTTGGTCGCGAAGATGGCGAACCGTTTGGTTTTCGAGCGGACCACGCCGTTCTCATAGAGGCCGTCGCTCAGATGTCCTGAAGTGGTTCCGTGCAACGACTTCTTCAGCGTCGCGCAATCGGCGGCATGGCAGCGGCCGCACGTCTGCTCGACCACGCGCAGATCGGTCGGGTTCACGAAGCGGCGGTACGCGAGGTCGTACTTGAGCGGCGCCATCGTCTCGTCGTTGGCGACCCGGCGGGTCGCGACCACGTGGGCCTTGTCCTTGTCCAGCGCCGCACCGTCGCCTCCATGGCAGTCGGTGCAACTCAAAGGATCCCACGGGTGCATCACCTCGATGCCCTCGTGGCAGACGATGCAACCCTTGTTCGGGCGGCGTTTGGGGCCACCCGGATCCGCGGCGCCCGGATCGCTTGTGAAAAGCACGACGACCCCGGCCAGGGTCGTGGCGATCACGCAGGCCAAGAACCTCATGCGCAGCGGCCCAGATAACTCACGGACGCCACGCGAATCACGCCAGGATCGGGGTCATGACCTTGCCGGCCGCGTGTTCGGCTTTCACGCCGAGCAACTCGCACGCGGTGGAGCACACGTCGATGCTCTTCATCTCCGCGGTGACGGTCTTGCCCTGGCGGAAGTCCGGACCGGCGGCCACCATGCCGACCTTGAGCAGGTCCGGCGAGTTGTCGCCGTGGTCGAGGCCGTTTCGTTGGTTCGTATTGCGATCGCGGCCGAACTCGGGCAGGACCATGATCGATGTGGAATCGCGCAGCTCGGGATCGGCCTGGATCGCGTCCCACAAAAGCCCGAGTTGCTCGTCGGCGCGCTTGATGACCTGCACGTAGCCGTTGTAGTTGCCGTGCGCGATGTCCGCGTTGGTCAGCACAACGCCCATCAGGGTCGGCCTGAAGATGCGGAGGACGGAAACCGCGACGCGGATCGCGCGCGCGTCGCCCGCACCGGGACCCGTGATGCGCGATGTTTGCCCGGCGATCTCCTGAAGGATGTACTTCTGCAGTTTCTGGACCGTGGCCGGGTCGTTGGCGACCCCGCCCTTGACGGTCGGCGCGCTCTTCATGGATCCGCGCAGGCCTTCCAGCGCCTTCTCCTCCGCCGCGCCCGGAACCCGCGGCCGCCCGAACGTGTCGAGCACGCGGCGGAACTCGGCATTGAACACGCCGTCGCCATCGATGAGGTTGGCACCGTAGTCTTCGCCGTAGTCCTTGTGGCTGCCGTAGACGAGGTTGCGCTGCTGCACGCCACCGCTCGTCGAAAGCCACGTGAGATTCGCCGGGACCTCCTTGTGTTTGCGCACGTACTCGAACAGCGTCGGGTTCTCGCCGCGCTCGTTTTCGCGGATGCCGCGGAACTCCCGAATGCCCGTGAAGATCGACATCGTCGCGCCGAAGTGCCCGTTGTTCATGACACCGATATTCGGTGCAATGACCCCTTTTTGCGCGATGCGCATCAGGTTCGGAACGTTGGCCGGCGTGCCGATGGTCTCGCGGCTGCGAACGCCGCCCGCGAACGCCACGACGATCACATGTTTCGTCTTGCGCTTTTTGCGCGCGAACGCCGGCGAATTCAGGAACGGCAAGGAGAGCATGGCGACGCCGCTCGTCGTGAGCAGGTTGCGACGGGTGAGATCGATGCACATGGTTTTTTCCTCGGTCTTCGTCGGTCATTGCTCCAACGGCGTCAGCCGTTGGGCCGGTAACACTGCGGCGTCAGCCGTTGGGCCAAAAACACTGTTTCACGTCAATACGTCTGATATTCGGCGCTGGACAGAAGCGCCCAGACGACCACGGTCGGGGTCACGTTTGGATCCCGAACGAGTTTGTTGGAAAAAGTCTGCAGCTCCCCGCTCGTCGGCATGCGTGCCAACAGCCTAAGGAACTGTTCCGTCACAAACCGCTTGGCGTCCAACGCAGCGGGGATCCGCGCGCCGGCGGACTGGAGCAGCACGCGCCCCATCACCAGGCGGATCGGGGTGGGATCGGAAATCGACAGGAACGCATTGCGCACGTTGCGCAGCTCCTCGTACGTCGGCATCCGGTCGAGCGTATCGATGAACAGCGAGCGGACGTACGGGATCTCGGGCTTGTTTCGGACGTCGTCGACGGCGTTCAAGTACGTCGGTGCGGTCAGCCAGTCGTGCAGGATCGCGCGGAACTGCACCGGGTCTTTTGCCAGCCGTTCGAGATCGCGTTGGAGAATCGGGGCCGGGATCTCCCCGCCGCCGTGCAGCCCGGAATAGGTCCGGCGCAGGAAATGCTCGTGATACCCGGGCTGGTTGCACACGATCCGCACAAACGCAGCCTGGCTGTTTCCGCGTTCCTTGAACATCCTTGCGCGGTAGCCGTCGTACATCTTCTTGCCGGCATCGAGGATGCGCTTGTTCTTGCGCTCCTGCACCGTCATGCCGAGACACTGCTCGAGGATGACGGTTACAAACGTGTCGTTGCCCGGATTCCGCGCGGCGAAGTACTGACTGCGAATGATCTCCTGCAACGCGAGCGGCGCGTCGAGTTCGCCGCGTGCGAGCCTGGTCGGGATCGTTGTCAGGCGTCCTTCCTTCGGACGGAAGCGGTCGAGCAGGAGGAAGTAGTAGAGCTGTCTCTCGTACCACGTCCGCCACATCTCCTCGCTCTCCAAGAACGCGGACACGAGTTCGCGGTGCGACAGCTCGTACCACCGGGACATCTCATGCAGACGCGGTCCGCGCCACAGGAGATCGAACGAGAGCCGCCGGATGAGCTTCAGGCGGCGGGCGTCCAGACGGCGTTCGTGAAACGGCACCGCCGGCATCGCGTCGGGTGCTTGCGGCTCGGTCTTCTCCGGGACCATCGTCGTTGCTTCACCACGGACGGTCACACGCAGGGTCGAGGGTGCGCTCCACAAACGGCCATCCGTCACGCGCAGCTCCGCTTCGTAGATTCCCGGGTGGTCCGCCCGGAAGGACGCGGATTCGAGGTGGGCGTCGGTCAACGTCGCGACGCTGCGGTCGGGCTTTCGTAGGAGGGTCCAGGAGAACCCGATGCGGTCGTCGTCACGGTCGGCCGACAACGATCCGTCAAGCGTCGCGAGCTCCCCGGTGCGCGCGTCCAGGAAAGCATCGGTGATCGCGTCGGGCGGATGGTTGTCCGAGGTCGCGCCCTGTGCGAAATCGGAGAGCGCTTGAAACTCCTTGGATGTCGGCGAACCGAAGATCGCGCCGCCGCCGTGGGACAGTTCCCCCATCGCCTTTTGCAACAACTCGCTGCGCTCTGGATCGACCGGATTCAAGAACGCCAGGGACGTCCGGAAGTTCTGGAGCACGATCTCGGGATTCGGCCGGTCCAGACGGTCCAACGGCCGCAGGAGGTATCGCCCCGCCGTCTCCTCGTCGGAGTGGCAACCGGCGCAGTTGTGATGGATCGTCGCGGCCAGGGATTCCGAGAAAAACAGGAGATCGCCGGATCGGGGTCCCGAGGGCGGGCGGCCCACCATCGGATCAGCCGACACAAATGCCGTCGCCAACAAAAGGAGAGCCGCCAAGCCGATCAGCTGATTGCGCCGCAAGAATCCTCCGTCCTTCGAGTCCAGTGTGGATTCTAGCCGGTTCGCGGGTCCTCGCCGGACGAAACGGCCCCGTCGCGCCCGCTGGCGGTGTCGATTTGGGGCTGAGGCTCGCCTACACGCCGAGCGCTTCGGCCATCGCCGCACCGATGTCCGCCGGGGTCTCGACCACGATCGCACCGGCGTCCGCAAGCGCGCGTTTCTTGTCCTCGGCCTTGCCGGAACCGCCCGCGATGATCGCGCCCGCGTGCCCCATGCGTTTGCCCGGAGGCGCCGTCGCGCCTGCGATGAAACTCACCACCGGAACACCCTGCATGTGCTCCTTGATGAACGCCGCGCCCTCCTCCTCGGCCGTGCCGCCGATCTCGCCGATCATGACGACCGCTTCGGTGTCTTTGTCCTCGTGGAACAGCCGGAGGGTGTCGACGAAGTCCATGCCCTGAACCGGATCGCCGCCGATACCGATGCACGTGCTTTGGCCGATGCCGCGCTCGCTGAGTTGCCACACCGCTTCGTACGTGAGCGTGCCGGAGCGGCTCACGACGCCGACCTTGCCGGGCTGATGGATGTACCCCGGCATGATGCCGATCTTGGCTTCGCCGGGCGTGATGATGCCCGGGCAGTTCGGTCCGATCATGCGCGATGCGCTGTTGTCGAGCACGTCCTTCACGCGCACCATGTCCAGCGTCGGGATGCCCTCGGTGATCGTGACGATCAGCGGGATCTCCGCGGCGGCCGCTTCCAAGATCGCGTCGGCCGCAAACGGCGCCGGCACGAAGATCAACGACACGTCCGCGCCGGTCCGATCTTTCGCCTCGCGCACCGTGTGAAAGATCGGGACGCCTTCCCAATCCGTGCCGCCCGCACCCGGTTTGGCCGCGGCGACAACGTTCGTGCCGTACTCGCGGCACTGCGCCGTGTGGAATTTGCCCGCGCTCCCGAGGCCCTGGATGAGGATTTTGCTGTTCTTGTTGACCAGGACGCTCATTTCGCCGCCTCCACCGCGTGGCGCGCCGCGTCAGCGAGATCCGTTGCCGAGGTGATCTTCAACCCGGAGTCCTTGAGCAACTGACGGCCGCGGTCCACGTTGGTGCCCTCCAGCCGCACCACCAGCGGCACGCTCAGGTCCACGGCCTTGATGGCCGCGAGGATGCCTTCCGCGATCAGATCGCACTTCACGATGCCGCCGAAGATGTTCACGAGGATCGCGCGCACCGCCTCGTCCTCGACGATGATCTTGAACGCCTCGGTCACCCGTTCGACGGACGCACCGCCACCGACATCGAGGAAGTTCGCCGGCGTGCCGCCATGGACCGCGATGGTGTCCATCGTCCCCATCGCGAGGCCGGCGCCGTTGACCATGCAGCCGATGTTGCCGTGCAGGCTCACGTACGAGAGGTCGAACTTGCCCGCACGCGCCTCGGCGGGATCCTCCTCCTCGGGGTCGCGCAACTCCGCAATTCGCGGGTGGCGGAACATGGCGTTGTCGTCGAAGTTGATCTTCGCGTCGAGCGCCACGACCCGGCCGTCTTTCAACAACACGAGAGGGTTGATCTCCGCGATGGAGCAGTCGAGGTCCAGGAAGGCGCGCGCCAATCCGGTGAGCAGCTTGGCACCGTGTTTCGCGCTGTCCCCGGTCAGGCCGAGGCCGTAGGCGAGGGAGCGGGCCTGATAGCCGCGCAACCCGTCACGCACGTCCACGGGTTCCTTAAGCAACTCGTCCTGGGGGACGGACTCGATCTCGACGCCGCCCTCGGAACTCGCGATCAAGACCGGCCCGCCACGCGCGCGGTCCACGGCCAAAGCCGCGTAGAACTCGCGCTCGATGTCGAGGCCCTCCTCGACGTAGATCTTTCGGACGATGCTGCCCTCGGGACCGGTCTGATGGGTCACGAGCGGTTTGCCGAGCATCCCGCGTGCGTAGTCCTGGGCTTCTTCGGCCGACCGTGCGAGCTTGACCCCGCCGCCCTTGCCGCGCCCGCCGGCGTGGATCTGCGCCTTGACGACAGCGATCTCGCTGCCGAGTTCCTTGAACGCCGCACCGACGTCATCGACGGAAGTGCAGAGGATGCCTCGCGGAACCGGAATGCCGTGCTCGGAAAAGAGCACTTTGGCTTGGTACTCGTGGATTTTCATGGCTCCCGCGCACGGTACCGCACGGGCTCTCCCGGAGCCAACAAATGAACTACGAGTCCCGCAGGACGGGGCCCCGTCGCTACACCACTCGACCGCGCCGCGCCGACCTGGCCCGGAAGGCGTTGGTCTGAACTTCAAACGTAGAAACGCGCATACCGAAGGAGCCGGTTCGTCTAACCGCGCAGAAGCAACGCGCCCGCCTCGTGAATAACCCGGGCTAACGGATACTGGACTGGAGCGAGTACTTCTCTTTGCTCTCGTTCCAGTTCAGGCTCGCGCTCAAGGAGATCCGGGGCCGTTCCGCCTCGAGGCGGTTGTACACCCACATCTTGCTTTCCCGAGTCGAGGTCGCCGTGATGGTCAGGAAAACCGGCTTTTGCCTCGTTTTGGTAGCCCGAAGGTAGATGCGCAACTCGTCGTAGGCGCGTACTTCGAGCCCATCGTCGAACGTGACGCGAGGCAACAGGGCCGGGTCGATGTTCGTCACCTGGTCCGAGTTCGTGTTCTTGAGAATGATCACGCGCGCTCCGTCTCTCGACGTGGCTTTCTTGCGGGTGACGTAGCGGAAGTCCCGCGTGAGACCGATCCGCTCCTCGAAGTAGTGCACCGACATGTCGATCCGAATGTAGTCCGCAACGATCAGTCTCCGAGTCTCGAGAATGAACGAGTTCAGCGGCTCTAAATCCGACTCGGAAATGAAGATCTGCTCCTCGGGATCGATCTCGACATCGCTGTCGGTCGACTCGAAGGTCGTTTCACAGCCGATAAGAAGAAATAGGAACAACGGCAGCCAGAGTTTCATGCACGCCTCCACTCCCTTCCATCGGCGGAGCCGGTCTCGGAGCGTAGGGTCCTTCATTCCTTTTGGTGAGGGCTCCGTCCCCCGTCCCGCCCGGAGACGAGCCCTGAGGGTGCTCGGGCCCCTCCTCGCCACTTTCCTGCTCGCCTGTGTGGGGCCGCAAGATCGGGATGCCCACCCCTGGTACCGCGAGCGGGAAACCCTGGAAAAGGACGGCCGCGAGAGCGCGGTCCTGTACCCGTTTTACGAGCGGACCTCGGGCAAGACGGGCGAGAACCTCCAGGTCCGGCCGTTTTACTCGCGCCAGGTGAGCCCGGACGGCAAGGAGGTCCGGACCAACATCCTCGGGCCGGTGTTCCTCAAGTACGAGAGCGAGCACTTCGTGTCGGTGCGCGCGCCGCTCTACTACCGCGTCTCGCGCAAGACGCCCGGCGACGAGAGCTGGTTCGCGATGCTCCTGCCGTTTGTGTTCGTGGGCAGCGACGATCTCCTGATCTTCCCCATCGGCGGCACTACCCGGGGATTTCTGGGCTACGACCGCCTGACGATGGTGACCCCGTTCTACATCCAGTCGCAGCTGGGCGACTTCAAGGCCCATAACGCGCCCTGGCCGTTTGTGAGTTGGGGTACCGACGGGAAGGAGGGCGGCCGCCGCCGCTTCCGCGTGCTTCCGTTTTATGGCAAGAGCCGCGGGTCGGACGGCACGGAGTCCGGCTTTGTCGCTTGGCCGTTCTACACCTACAGCCGCAACGTGGAAAAAGAGCAGAGCTCGTTCCACCTCTTCCCGCTTGTCGGCCGGAGCAAGACCGCCACCGAGAGCGTCACGACGATCATGTTCCCGTTCTATCACGCGCGCGACAACTACCTCACCGGCGAGAAGAGCCGGGCGGTCTGGCCGTTCTATCAACGCGCCGGCGGCGCGGACGCGCTCGAAGTCCGGCGCGCGTGGCCGTTTTACGAGTACCGCCGCACCGGATACACCACCACGCGCTACTGGGCGTGGCCGCTCGTCCGCAAAGTCACCGTCGATGACGGCCACGTCCGCGGGCGGCTCGACTACATCGTTCCGTTCGTGCAGAAGACGCACTACGTCAATGACAAGGGCCAGCAGCACAAGAAGAAGATCATCTGGCCGATCGGACGTTGGGAGACCTACTACGACGGCACCCGCGAGGTCCGGATCCCGCGGCTGATCCCGTTCGACTCGCCGGCAGCGCGACAGCAGGTTTCCAGCTTCACACCGTTTTTCACGCTGTTTTCGAAACGCGTGACCCCGGACGGCGACACCGACCGGAAGTGGATCCTCGGGCTCATCCAGTCGCGTTCGACGAAAGAGAGCATGAGCGTGAAGGTGCCCCTGCTCTACAGCCGGCGCACCGCCGAGGACGGTAAGAACCACGTTCGCTTGCTCGGCGGGCTGCTCGGCGTCGAGAGCGAGAAGGGCAAGCGAAGCCTGCGCCTGTTTTGGGGCATCCGGATTCCGCTCGGCGGTTCGGATGAGGCCGACCAACCCGAAATGGCCCGTCTCGGCGCGGCCGCGGAGGTGGAAGCCAAATGAGGCGACTCTTCGCTGCATTCGACATGGCGGGCTACACGGTCCAGATCCTCGTCAAGTCGCTTTGGTTCTCGATACGGCGCCCCCGTCTCAAGTCGACGATGACTCTCATGTACGAGGGCGGCCTCAAGTCGCTTCTCGTCGTGGCGATCGTCGCGCTGTTCTCCGGCATGATCCTCTGCCTTCAAACCGGCCTCCAGTTGATCCAGTTGGGCCAAGAGGATCTGATCGGCGCGCTCGTCGCGCAGACCTTCGCGCGCGAGTTCGGGCCGTTTATCACCTGCATCATCCTGGTGGGCACGATCGTGAGCGCGTACACCGCCGAGATCGGGACCATGCGCGTTTCCGAGGAAGTCGCCGCCCTCGAGGTGCTGTCGATCGATCCGATCGACTACCTCGCCGCGCCGCGCGTGATCGCGCTCGCGATCATGACATTCTTCCTGACCGCGTGCGCCGACTACATCGGCATCTTGGGCGGCGGGCTCGTGGCATCGATGCAGATGGGTGTTCCATTCGGCCGTTATCTCGACAGCGCGATGGAGACGCTGCGCGGCGGCGAGTGGTTCGGACTGCCGAAGGACGTCTATGCCGGCCTCGTCAAGGCGGGATTCACCGGCGGGGTCATCGGCGCGATCGGGTGCGCGCAGGGTCTCACGGCGCAAGGTGGCGCACTTGGTGTCGGCCGCGCGGTGCGCAGAGCGGTTATCCACTCGATCGTCTTGATTCTTATCATCTCGTACGATTTCACCTGGCTCGTCTACCGGGCGTTCATGTCGTGATCCAGATCGAAAATATCTCCGTCTCCTTCGGCACGCGCCACGTGCTGCGCGATTGCAGCCTCGAGGTGAAGACAGGGGAGACCCTCGTCGTCATTGGCTCGTCCGGCACCGGGAAATCGACGCTGCTGCGCGTCATCATCGGCTTGCAGGTGCCCGACAGCGGTCGCGTGGTTGTCGACGGGCAGAGCGTGCACGACCTGAGCAGCAAGGGTCTCGCCAAACTCCGGTCCCGCATGGGGTATCTCTTCCAAAGCGGCGCGCTGATCAACTGGCTGTCGGTCGGTGACAACGTTGCGCTCCCGTTGCGGGAGAACACAAAGACGCCGGCCCCAGAGATCGACCGGCGAGTCGACGAAGTGCTGGAGCTGGTGGGACTGAGCGGCTCGCGGCATCTGATGCCCGGGCAGATCTCCGGCGGCATGCGGAAGCGTGCCGGGTTGGCGCGCAGCCTCATCACCGAACCCGAGATCATCCTCTACGACGAGCCCACCACCGGCCTGGATCCGGTCACCGCGCACATCATCGACCGGGTCATTTTGGACCTCAAAGAGAAACTCAAGGTCACCTCCGTGGTCGTGTCCCACGACATGGCCGGGACATTTCGCGTCGCCGACCGCGTCGCGATGCTTTACGACGGCCGCATCATCGCCAGCGGCGTCCCGGACGAGTTCCGGGACAGCGGCGACCCGCTGGTGCGGCAGTTTGTCACCGGCGCCCTCGAGGGGCCCTTGAGCGCTCGCGGCCCGGATGGCCGACGTAAGAAGTAGGAATCCATATGCGCAAGACACTTCGACGCAGCGCGACGCTTGGCGGCTTCATCCTCGTGGTGATGCTCGGCCTCACTGTCGCGACGCTCAAGCTCAAAGACATCACGCTGTTCGGAGCGCCGCAGTACTGGAACGTCGTCTTCGGCGAACAGTCCGAGGTCCGCGAGGGCGCACGTGTTTTCACGTCCGGAGTCAAGATCGGGACGGTCAAGAAGGTCTCGCTGCTTCCGCCCGACAAGATGGCGAAGGGCGCGTTCGTCCACGCCGTGATCGCCATCCGGGAAGACGTGCAACTCTGGGAGAAGGCGCGGGTGGAGCTCGCACGGACGACGCTGCTGGGTTCGTACGGGGTTCACCTAGACCGCGGCGACCCGAAACTCGGCCCCCTCGAGAAGGGCACGATCCTGATTGGCGTCATCCGAGCCGACGTGATGGCGAAGCTGGGCAAGCTCGTCGAGGACAACGAAGCTGGCATCCGCAGTGCGGTGGGCGACCTCGAAGCGTTTGCCGCCAAGCTTCGCGGCGCCGCCGACAAGCACGACTCCGGTGTGGTCGGGCATCTGCTTCTCGAGGATGAGGCGTATGACGCGCTCACAAACGTGCTCACCTACCTGGACAAACAGAAGGCGTCCAAGGACTCGGTTCTAGGGATGCTGCTGCGCGAGGACGAGAGCCTGGTCAAGGACATTCGCAATTTCATGAGCCTCGCGGGGCAGCTCCGGACCGACTACAACGACAAGAACGGCGTGCTGTACAAGCTGTTCACCGATTCGGAGCTCTCCGACAAGTTCGGGCGTGTGATGGACAGTCTCGTCAACGTGTCGGAAGATCTGGAACACCCCGAGGCCGGGACTCTCTTCGATGTGCTCCTGCACGACAAATCGCAGGGCAAGAAGATCGACGACACGCTCTCCGACCTTCGTCGCGCCGTCGCGAAGCTGGACGACTCGGACACTCCGATCGGGCTTCTGTTCAACGATGCGGAGACGGCGCGCGGGGTCAAGAGAGTCATCGCGGCGCTCAGCGACCCGCAGGGCGGCACGCTCGGCCGCCTCATCAACGACGACACGATCGTGCGCGATCTGGAATCGATGTTGATGGAGTTCCGCGAGGCCGGCCGCATCTCGCGCGAGAACGCGCCGCTCGGAAGCCTCATCAGCTTTACGGCGCTGTTCTTTACGATTTTGAACTAGGCGGCGGTTCGTCTTCGACGAAGAGGTCTGAGGCCGGGGGACCGAGAGAATGGGGCTCGACGCATGAGGCCGAGGCCGGGGAGCCCGCCTCAGCCATGGCTTCGGCGGGCTAGCTCTCTTTTTGGAGGAACAGCTCGAAGCCCAGCTTCGCATTGGTGAGTACCAGCGCCTGGATCATCTTGTCGTATGGCGGGATCTCGCCGATCTTCGTCATGCGCCACTCCCAGCGATACACCTGCTCGATGTTCTCGTCCGTCGCCCGCATCAGCGCCCGATCGTTCGACACCTGCCGGAACTCCATGCGCCCCGCGCGCGGGACAAGCACCAGCCCCTCCCATCGACTCATCTCGGCGCCGCCGGCCACGATCTGCCGCACGGCGTAGGTGCCGTCTGCATGGAACTCGAACACCTGGTTGTGGCCCTCGATGTACGGGTTCGATTTGTCGGTTTGTGTCGGTCCAGGCTCGTAACGAAAGAGCTTGTAGGTCCCGACCAACTCCTCCGGAACGGGTGTCGGAGCCCGTGGAGCGGCAAACGCCCAGGCCCACAACACAACCGACACGAGTACGCAGAGCGGGAAGATGGCCTTCATCGTGAAACTCTCATCGCGCACTATCGGGCGACCAGGCTCGCAACGTACTTGGCCAGGATGTCGCCTTCGAGATTTACGGCGTCTCCGACCTGGCGCAACCCGAGCGTTGTGACGCTGAGCGTGTGCGGGATCAACGCGACTCCGAATCCAGTTCCGTCGACGGCGGCCACGGTCAGGCTCACGCCGTCCACGGCCACCGAGCCCTTCTCGACAATCTGACCCGCCAGCGCGTCCGGCACCGAAAACCGCAGCTCGGCGCTCCCGTCGGGCAAAGCGTTTCGCTCGAGCACCTCGGCTACGCTATCCACGTGGCCCTGCACAAAATGGCCGCCGAGGCGATCCGTGGGACGCAGTGGCAACTCCAGATTGACGAAATCGCCCGGATGCCGATCTCCAAGGGTGGTCCGCGCGAGCGTCTCGGAAACCGCCTCGAACTCGAGATCCGCCCCATCGATCTTGACCACCGTGAGACAGCAGCCATCGACCGCCACGGAGTCGCCAATCCGCGCCTGCGCGGCCAATTCCCCCGCTTCGAGCCGCAAACGGGCGCCACCGTCGGCATCCTCACGGGAGACCACGCGGCCTCTGCACATCACCAAACCTGTGAACATGGGCACATTATGCCTGCCGCGCAGCTTGACGGGCGCGCTGGGTCCGCTTGAAATGTGGGATTCACCGCGAAGCGCCTGTTTGCTGGGCCATTTCGCGGTCCCCGATGCCTCACGGCGCCCGTCATGAAAATCTCGATCCTGACCCTGTTTCCCTCCGCGATCGAGGGCTATCTCGGCACGTCGATTCTCGGCATCGGCGCGGCGAAGGGGTTGGTCGAGTTCGAGGTCGTGGACATCCGCGACTTCGCGGAAGGGCGCCACAAGCAAGTGGACGACCGCCCCTTTGGCGGCGGCCCCGGGATGCTGCTGATGCCCGGACCCGTGGTCGACGCTGTCGAGCGCGTCCGCAAGGGCCAGCATCCGGACACCCCCACGGTCCTGCTCACCCCCCAGGGAAAGAGGTTCGACCAGGCAACCGCCGGCGAGTTCGCCGGGCTTCCCGGGCTGATCTTGGTGTGCGGCCGATATGAAGGGTTTGACGAGCGCATCCGGGAGATCCTGAACCCGGTTGAGCTTTCCATCGGCGATTTCGTCCTCGCTGGCGGGGAGCCGGCGGCGCTGGCGGTCACCGAGGCCGTCGTCCGCTTGCTGCCCGGAGTGCTCGGCGATGAGGACTCGGCGCGGGACGATTCCTTCACCACGGGGCTCTTGGAAGGTCCCCAGTACACAAGACCTCGGAATTACCGCGATCGAGAAGTTCCCGAAGTACTGATTTCAGGGGATCATGAGAGGATCGCTCTGTGGCGGCTGCAAGCCTCACGGGAACGGACGCGGGCTAGGCGCGCTGACCTCATCGAGCGCCAAGGCGGTTGACACCGCCCACGAGGTATTAAGGAGCGGACCACATGTCGCGAATCGATCGCATTGAAGAGGCTTACGCCCGCACGGATCTTCCGAAGTTCAAGGTCGGCAACACCGTCGATGTTCACGTCCTCATCAAAGAGGGTGAAAAAGAGCGCATTCAGATCTTCTCCGGAACGGTCATCCGGATGCGCGGCCACGGCATGAGCGCCACGTTTACCGTGCGCCGTATCGTGCAGAGCGAAGGCGTCGAGCGCATCTTCCCGATGCACAGCCCGTTTGTGAAGAAGGTCGACGTCAAGCGCGTGGGCCGAGTCCGCCGCGCGAAGCTCTACTTCCTGCGGGACCGCACCGGCAAGGCGACGCGCCTCAAGGAAGTCATCGACACTCGCCGCAAGACCAAGGCGAAAGCCAAGAAGGCCGCAAAGGCGGCTCAGGCAGCCGTGCAGGTCATCGAGCCCGAGACCGGCGAATCCGAGAGCTGATTCGACAAGGCCGCGACCGGCTCGGCTCGGTTTGGCTCCGCTCGCTTGGTTTGGGCCTCCGCCCAGACGCAACGCGAACGGAGGAGTCGTGCGTCGACCGCAGTCAAATCTCTCACGCCGCCAACTGGGCCGATACGCGGAGAAACTCGCGGAGCGGCTCCTACGTCGACACGGCCTCATCGTGTTGGCCCGAAACTGGCGAGGCAGCGGTGGTGAGTTGGACCGTGTCATGCTCGAGCGGAACACGATTGTGTTCGTCGAGGTGAAAGCGCGTCGGGTGTTTCATGCGGACTGGCCTGTCGTGCGCCATGCCCAGACCGTCCGCATCCGGCGCGCGGCACGGGGCTTTCGCAAGCACTACCGCGTCGAGAGGAACCCGTTCCGATTCGATGTCGTCACGGTCGAGCTGCGCGACGGCACCAATCCCGGCGTTCGCTGGATTCGTACGAATCCGCGATCCGATTCTTCCCGCACGACGGACCCTCGGGAATAATGCGCCCTCATGACGATCAGCTTGGAAAACATCATCCCGGCCGAGCGCGTGACGTTGCTCGACGCCGGCTCCAAGGATGCGGCCCTGCGCGAACTCGCGGGAGTGGTCGCCCAGGCCGACGAGGTCGCGGATTCGGAAGCGTTGCTCGCCGCGATCATGGATCGCGAGAGCATCATGTCGACCGGCATCGGGCTGGGCATTGCGATCCCCCACGCCAAGATTCCCACGGTCTCGGATTTCGTCGTTGGCCTTGGCAAGTCCCAAAAGGGGCTCGAGTTCAACTCGCTCGATGGCAAACCGGTTCACATCGTCGTGATGATCGCCGGTCCCGACCACCAGCAGGAGCGCTACCTCCAATTGCTGGCCAGGATCACGCTCAAGCTGAAGGACCCGGGGGTCCGCCAGCGCCTGGACCAAGCAGGCGACGCCGAGGCGATCCTCGCGGCGCTCGCCTAGCTTGTGCTCACACGCGCCGTGCGGGCGCCTCGTGAGCCGCTACACTTGGGCATGCGCCCGCTGGCCGTCGCTGTCTTTTTGTGCTCCGTCATCGCACCCTCGACGCATGCCGGGCCGCCGGCCGTTGCCCGCGCGGATGCCCATCGCGAACGGCGCGCGAGATTGGCGGACTACCTCAAGAAGGGCTACGCCCTGTTGCTCGGGCAACCCTTCACCGATGTACTGCAGCCGCGCCAGGAGGGGCATCTGCTCTATCTCACCGGTGCCGACGAACCGGGTGCGTCGCTATTGCTCTGCGGGGTCGCCGCCAAACCGCTCGAAAAGGGCACGCGAGAGATCCTCTTCCTGCGTACCGGCCCTCCGGCGTTCGTGCAGTTTTACGGATTGCGGCACCAACCCAACGCCGAGACGACCAAGCGTCTGGGTGTGGACCGCATCCACGCGGCGCCCCCGCGCGCCGTTGGCCTCGCCCGCGAGATTGCGGAGTTGCTGCCGAAAAGAGCCCGGCTGCACATGCACCTGTATCGCGGCCCAGACCACGGGCTCGTCCGCGAGTTGCGCCGCGAGATTCTGGAGCAACTGAAGAAGCGGCGGCCGGATATCGAATACAAGGCTCTCGACGTCGAGCTCGCGCGTTTGCGATCCCAAAAGAGCGAGTTCGAGATCGCCGAATTGCGGGCCGCCATCGCGACCACCAAGACTGCGTTTGACGCGGCCCTCCCGGCCATCCGTGCGGATGGAACCGAGTCCGCGGTCGACGCGGCGCTTGTGGCCTCGATCCGACGGCAGGGGCGCCGTCCGGCATATGGATTCGTTGTGGCCTCCGGCGCCAACGCCGCGCTGCCGCATTACTTCCGCAACGAGTCCCCCCTGCTCGCGGGCGAGTTGCTCGTCATCGATGCCGGCGCGGAGCAAAACCGTTACGCCGCCGATGTCACGCGCACTTTCCCCGTGTCGGGCAAGTTCACCAAACGCCAGCGCGAGGTGTACGAAGCGGTTCTCGCGGCCCAGGAAGCCGCGCTCGCACTCGTGCGCCCGGGTCGCCGGTTCGATGAGTTGCAGCGCGCCGCCCACGCCGTTCTCGCCAAGGCGGGCCTGTCGCGGCATTTCATCCACGGCATCTCCCACCACGTCGGCCTGGATGTACACGACCCCGGCCCTCCCGTCCTCGCCGAGGGCATGACGTTCACAGTGGAACCCGGGGTCTATATCCGCGAGGAGAGTCTCGGCGTGCGCATCGAAGACATCGTGCTCGTCACCAAGAACGGCGGCGAGATTCTCACGAAGGCGTTCCCAAAAACCGTGGACGAAGTCGAAGCCTGGCTGGCCGGCGGACACGAGGAACGAGGACGCTGAGCCCCGAGGCTCGTTCGAACACTCCGGCGATGCCGGGCTAGTTCCGAACCCCCCACTTCTTCGCCAGGACTCGAGCCAACTCACGTACCTCGTCGTCGGACAAACGGTGGAGTTGCTGGACGATGACGCGGTTGGTGTCGATGGCGGGGAAGTCCTCGGGACGCCCATGGATTTCGGAGACCATGCCTTCCACGATTTCCGTGTAGCCCCGCGAATGCGCGCCGCCGCGGTTCAGCGCCAAACAGCAAGTGGCGAGGCCGGCGCGGGGTTGCGGACCCTCGGCGATCGCCGTCAGCTGCGCGTTGCGCTCAAGAAACCCGAGGATCGCTTCCCGGCTGAATCCGCGCCCGAGCGCGAGGAACAGATTTCGAAACGGGTGGTGAGTGACGGGGAGATGCCGCGCCGCGTCGATCAGGTGCGCGTTCTCATGGACCAGCACCTCTTCCGCGAAATCCAACGGACCGGTCAGAAGCAACTTCGTCCCGACGCCGCCGGGATCGCGCACGCTCGTAACGGGTTTGTCCGTCAGCGCTTCCTCCGACAACAGGTCTGCCGTCTCGTCCGCCAATCGCAATCGGCGCCGTTTGACGTCCCCCTCCCAGCGCGCGGTTTCCTCGCGATCGACGAGCACCAACCCCTCCAGCGCAAGACCGGCAAGTTCCCCGCCGCCGATCCACTCCTGATACCCGCCCACATATCGCCGTCCCAGCCACACGGCCTCTCGGCGCGCGGTTAGCCCACGCGTCTTCACCGCGCGTGCCGCCTCCCGCCGCATGATCTCGGCCGCGAGGGCTTCCGGCGGGCCACCGTTTCGTTGTCCCAAGAGCAGCAAAACGTCGTCCTTCGCGCAACGCAGCACAAGCGGGTCGTCGCTTTCCATCGTTGCGTCGATGATCTTTCCGACAAACGCATAGCTCTTCGGCCCGGCGGCCGGGCCGAGTTTCTCTCCAGTGGCTCGCTCGAATTCCGAACGAACCCAGGAAACAAACTCCTGGAACGACTCCGCCTCGCCGCTCAGCGCGTAGTGCCGATACCGCGCTCGCACACCCCTCGTCAAGGCCTGGAGAAACCGGTTCATCCCTTCGGAGTGCGCGGGCCGTTTCAGATGTGAGACCTCACCGGGGGTCGCACCCGCTGCGCGCGCGGCAGCAAAGGCATCCGCTCCCGCGTTCGTTCCCAGCTGATCCTCCAGCAAGCGGCCCGCATAGAGCTGCGCCACACCGTTCCCGCCGTCCGCCTCCATCAACGCATCCGACGCCCGCTTTCCATCCATCGCGGACGCCGACCCACGGGCGTATC
>JAZFYD010000112.1:0-6459 GCA_036443405.1 Planctomycetota bacterium | reverse complement strand
TGCGAGCTTCGGGACATGAGACCCCTCACCAAGCGCCGTCATGGCACTCCCCAGGGGTCTTGAGGCTGCACAGCGTCTTCGGCAGCTACACGATCCGCTCGCCCGGCGGATTCGGCATGATCCCTTCGATCGCGATCTCGTGCCTGTTGCGGTTCCGTTCGCGAAGTAGGACAGTCGAGGGGGTATAGATCGCCTCGAATCACCGCAGCGCGACTCGGCGCGCTTTCGCGAAGCGGTACCAGTCGAACAGCGCGAGGAGCGCGTCCAGGTCGTCCTGCCGCGCGGTCGGCAGGGACTGCGAGGCTTCGGCCGCGACCTTCTTCGCGCTCTCGTGCGCCTCCTCGAACTCCCGCTTGCCCAGGCGCGCCTCCACGAGCAGACGTTGCAGGTCCGCTACGGCGCCCTCACCATGCTCGAGCCGCGTGAGTGCGGCTTCGAGATACTCACGCTCCGCGTCGGGAGACGCCGTAGCTGAGGGCTCCACTGAAATGGGCGACGACATTCGACCCATCGGGGACTCGAACCAGCGGAACGTGAGGCGAAGCGCCTTCAGGGCCGCGACCCCGTCGCGATGCGCAGGTGCGGCGAGCGCCCCGGCCTCGAACAGCCGGGAGTAGACGCGCTCGAGTTCGGCTGACGTCGTTTCCATCTCGCTCAGGGGCGAGAGACCACGCGGGTCGAGCAGCAGAGCCGCGGCGCGATCCAGGTCCGCGTCCAGGATGATCAGCAGGAGCTCTTCGCGCGAGATCATGCCGGCCTCGAACTTCCTCTTCGCGAGCGTCCTGCCGCGCTCTTTCAGTCGGATCGCCTGTGCGAGGGCGCGTGCTTCCGTGCGAACCGCAACCTCGGCCGGAGCGGACTCGACGGGAGTCTGCGGGTGGTCTGCGAGCGGCTTCGTGGCCGCGACGGACGACTCCTTGTCCACCTGCGCCGTCGCCGGATTCCGCACGTTGCGCGAGGCCTGAGGCTCGCGATCCCAGTTGAGAGCGAGTGCGCCGAGGCCAACGACGACCGCTAGGGCCACCAGAAGGATCCATCGTGACTCCACGCACGTTTAGTGTACTCCTTCTGATGGGACGATCGCGGCCGGCGGTAGCCCACAGCAACGGCGCCCGGGTTGCTCGGCAACGAGTTGTTACGAGCGCCTTGATTGCGACCACTCGCACAGCGATGCATGTGAGCGCGATCTGCCTTGGTGGCTTCGGTCAATAGAGTTGATCCCGCCCTTATGGCGGTCGATCCGGTGAGCGGCGCGCGATCGGTCGTGCTAACGTCCCAGAGCTTCGGCAACTCGGTCTGGACGAGACTGAGGACCGGCTGCTCGTGGCCATCGGCCCCAGGTTGCTGGCGACAGGCCTTGATGGAACCGTGCAAATGCTGTCCGAGGGGCTTGACGATCCGTTGTTTGCCGGGGTCCTCGACGTTGCACTCGACGCGAGTAGGCGCCGGGCCCTCGTCAGCGCCGGCGCCATCAGCGTGGCGTGCGCTACGATCTGGGTCGTGAATCTAGAGAGCGGCGACGGCGTCGTGTTCTACCGCTAGGGTGCTCCACCGCAGGCCGGTAGTGCCCCTCCGCCACGGCGTGCGGGTTGGCGGGCAGCGAGTGGTTGACGAGCGCCTTGATGGCGACCATGCCGACTCCCGACTCGACGCACGCGGCGACGAGCGCGTCGCGCAGGCGGTGGGGGCTGGGCTCGTACGCGAGAGCCCACTCCGACGCTGATCTTGAGGCTGGGCGCCGAGAATAACGCGCACTAGGTTCTCGGTAGGGACACCCCTATCGGAGTTGCCGTGGATCGAGCGCGCGGACGTCGGCGGGCAGGCGATCGCGGTTCTTGTCCCACCAGGCCAGCCACCACTTCCCGTCGTGCGACTCGTCGTACTTGACACCGGTCAGCTTGCCCAGGCCAAAGTAGCCGAGTCCGTAGACGGTCTGATACTGCGGATCGGCCGCGATTGCTGCGATCAGATGGGGGATCGCGCGCTTGTCGCCGTAGCTCGAGAACGCGTTGCCGAGTCCGAATTTGTTTCCCGGAGCCCGCAGGAGGGGAATCAGTTCGTCGAACACCCACGCATGCTTCGAGGCGGCGAGAATCCGGATCGCGTTCGCCGCGTTGTTGCCGGTGCCCTGTTCCCCGTGCCGGCGTGCATGCGGGAGAACCGTCTCCTTGAGGAACGACTCGTCGGGGCGCAATACGGTAATCCAGTTCCACGCCGCTTGTTGCGCGTCGGAGGTCGGGCCCGAACGACCGTGTTCCTCGACCGGGATCGGTTGATCGACGATGTCCCGGAACACCTCGAGCAGGCCCGTTTCCCCAGACGCTTTGGGCGAGAACCGGGGCCGGTAGAAACTGCGCAGCTCCTTCCGCATGGCGGCCGCGGAGAGAGTGCGCAGGCGTTCGGCGAAATCGCGGGCGCTGTCCAGGAGTACCTGATCCCGCGTCCGGCCCGCGGCGCGGGCGCGCCACGCATCGTAGTCGTCCGGGTGCTCCGTGAAGTCGATCAGCGCGTAGTCCTTGAGCGTCCGCATCGCCCATTGACGGATGTCAAAGCTTCCGTCTCGGGCACAGCGATGCAGCATGTCGGTGATGTACGGATAGCCCAGATGCAGCGCGAAGAAGCGCGCCATTACCACGCGTCGCGCGGGCGGCCCGATGCGGTCGTAGATTTCGAACAGCAAGGCACGCGATTTCTTCGCCGGCAGCGCCAACATCTCCTTCGCGATGAGCGCCAGTTGCTTGTCGGCGGTGGCCTCGTTGATGCGGCGCAGGTAATGCTCGGCATCCCGCTGCGCCGGCACGACCGGTTGCGAACCGGGGTTCTCGGGGACGGGTTCAATCGGCACCTCGACGCGTGCGGTCGCGCGGGGCGACCCCGCGCGCGGTGCCGGCCCGGAGCGCAGCGTTTCGGAGATCGTAAATGTCGCGGCGGCGCCGAGCAGGAAGCCGCCGGCCGCGAACGCGAGCTTGCTCGCCATCACTATCGCTCCCTTCCATGCCATGTCAGACGGCCGCGCGAGAACGAGCAGGGCCGGAGCCCACGCGGTGCGGCAGCCGCACCTGCTATCGAGGCGCGTGCGTAACTGCGCGAGCGCACGGTGCAGCCTCGTCGCGACCGTACGGCGCGGCACCCCCAGGCGCAGCCCGATCTGTTGTGGCGAGAGTCCGTCGAAATAACGCAGGATCAACGCCGTGCGATACGGCTCGTGCAGCGCGAGCGTCTCGCGCACGAGCAGTTCGTGGAGTT
Source organism: Planctomycetota bacterium (assembly GCA_036443405.1). Lineage (GTDB taxonomy): Bacteria > Planctomycetota > PLA2 > PLA2 > PLA2 > JAZFYD01. Next base: position 3,213 of record JAZFYD010000112.1, on the reverse strand, counting down.
CCAGCCGGCCCACCGCCTCGTCGACCGGAAGCGCTGCCGCGGGCGGCCGTGTGGATCGCTCGCGCGCGCTGCGCCGCCCATCCGTCCGTCGTGCCATCAGGGCCTTGTTGCGCACCACTCGCGCGAGCCAGCCACGCACATTCTGGCTGTGCCGCGGTCCGTGCTCGATCGCCGCCAGCAGCGCTTCTTGGGCCACGTCCTCGTGGGCATCGCCAGCCAGCTTGCGCGCCAGGCCGCGTACGAATCCTGCGTGCTTCAGCAACTCATCGTGCGTCGTCACACCCTATTATTGCCGCGAACCGCGGCGGCACTTCAATGGTCAACGGCGATACTGCGCGCTCGAACAGGTAGTGCGGCACCCGTTCGTCGCCGGGAAACGCCTGGGTGAGTTGCTGCGCCGTCCACTCCGCTGTCGGGTGCGTCGTTACTTTGACGTGCTGGAGCGCCGGCGGTCGTGGCCGAGCACGACGAAGACGTAGAGCAGCTTGAACGTGAGCGCGGTCACCTCGGCGGGAATGCTCGGTCGTCCGGGCACGGCCTACCACTTCCAGTGCCAGGAGCAACGAAAGCCATATCGATGCCAGCGGCCCGGCGGCCCGCGCGGAACGCACGATCGAATATGCTTGCGTAAGTGTCCAAGATCGCGTGGAGGCTCTTGATTGCGCTGCTCGCGAGCAACGCGGCGTGGATCGCGACAGCTCCCGTGTCTGCAGAGTTGCCGAAGCCCGCGCGGCAGTCGCGCGTGCCCGAGTTGCAGGCCGAACTGACGCGCCTCGAGCAGCTTGCCGCGGCCCGGGAAGAGCCTTCCGCCGCGGAGCAAAGGACCCCGCGAGTCACGAAGCGTGGAACTAAACGCGGAACTCGCCGGCGCGCGGCCCCGTCCACGCAGGTGCAGGCGTGGCAGCTCGCCAAGCCCTGGATCGACGACGTGCTTCAGGTCGAGGACGACCGCCTCCAGAATGCGGCGATCGAATCGATCCGGGCAGCACTGACGAGCGGAGACCCGGTTGCAGTGCAGGCGGCGCTTCACGCGCTCTCACGCGTCCGCCAGGTCCGGTTCGATCGAGAGTCGTTCCGCCCCCTCGTGCTGCCGCAGTTGAAGGCCGCTGATCCCGTCACGCGCCGGGCCGCCCTCTACGCGCTGTTCAACACGAAGGCGACACCCGCGGACCTCGATCTTGTCCTGCCGATGGTGAACGATCCCGATCCGCAGGTTCGCACCTCCGTTCCACACATCGCGACGATGATCAACAAGGGCGATCTGTCGGGGGCGGCGGGAGAAGCGCTGCTCAAGCTGCTTCACGATCCGGACTTCCGAAACGTGGTCGACGCCATGCGGGGTCTCGGGGGCGTCACCAAGCACAACGCGGAGGTCATCGACCGATTCCTCGAGTTGGCTGAGGACAAGACAAAGCGCCCGCAGATGCTCCACTTCGCGATGATGAACATGCCCAAGCCGAAACGGGTGATCGTGGCGATGCTGGGCTACCTCGAGGACGGCACACGCCTGCAGAGCATGAACCTCGCGCTGATGCGTGGCATTCCGAAGCAGGAGAAGGACTTCCTTGCCCGCGAGGGGCTCGCCCGCCTGGAGAAGTCGACGGACGATCGGACACAGTCGAGGTGGCTCGAGATTCTCCGGTGCCATGCCGACGCGCGTCATCGGGAGACGCTCCAGCGTCTGATCGACGAGAAGATCATTCGTCCGAACTCCCTCCGTTCGGCAAACAAACTGGTGAAGCGGCTGCGATGACGCGCCTTCTGCTCATCCTTCTGGTCGGGTCGAATGCCGCGTGGGTCGTCGTCCGGACAACACAGGCGCCGCCCGCGCCGCCGCGCGTCGCTTCCACGGATCCGCGCGAGGCCGAACTTCAACGGCGTATCGACACGCTGCGCGCGGAAGCGGCCAAGTCGGACGAGAAGACTCCGAAGCCCAAGACTCCGCGGCGCGTCCCCGCGCGGAACGACTGGAAGCGCTCGCAGGCCGCGTGGAAACAGAGCAGTGCCTGGCGCCAGCGGCTCAGCGGGCGCGACAAGGAAGATGCGCGCGCGGTTCGGGCGGAGGTCCGAGCCGGACTGGTGAGCGACGATCTGCTCACGCTGGAGGCGGCATTGCGGACCGTGCACGTCGTTGCGTGGGCCGAGAAGCGTGCCGAACCGAAGGTGGAGTCCTTGCGGCTGCTGGTGCTTCCGCACCTCGATTCGAAAGTGCCCGAGATCCGACACGCCGCGTTTGCTGCGCTCCGCAGCGCGGGCGCCGAACCCGAGGATCTGCCGCGCCTGTTGGCGCTCGAAAAGAGCGGGGAAAACTGGTCGCGCGCAACGCTGCCTCACCTCCTCCGGCAAGCGGCCAGCGATCCGGTGCAGGCGGAGGTGAGGGCGGTCGTGCTCCGCCTGCTCGACGACCAGAGCCGTTCGGTCATCGATCACACGCTGGCCGCATGGGGACGCACGGATCTCGGTCCCGAGTTCGTCGAGAAGGTCGTTGTGCTGGCAGGACGGCCGGAAACGCGGCGGAGCGCCATCGAGCGCATGCTCGGCCGGCTCGACCCGAAACCCGATAGCGTTGTGGAGTTGCTGATGAAGGTCGCTCTGACGGACGGCCAATCGATGGACGTGGCGCTCGCATCTTTGCGCCATGGTGTTTCGGAACACCAGCGCCCCCGCGTCGCGGACTACTGCGTGCGAGTTCTACAGACGCGGACCAACGCGCGCATGCACGTCAAGTGCCTGGATCTGCTTGCGATGTACGGGCGTCGGGCGGATGTTCCGGCGTTGCTGGCTTGGGCCGACGAGACGGCGCCGTCGAAATACGTGCGACGGAGTTACGACAAGGCCCTGGCGGCGATTCGGAAGCGCTCGTGAGGTAGACCATGAAGAAGTGGATCTGGCGTGCCGGGACGAGGGGGGACTCCTCGCTCTAGACGACGCTGCTCTGCTGCCGAAAGGACGAGTTTCTCCATGCCGAGGCGACCACGGTCGGCAGATGCGAGACAAGTTGTGCGCCGGATGAGCGCCCGGATGAGGTCCGCGACCCGAATCCCGGAAACGCCAAAACACGCGACCCCGACGCCGGTTACGTCTCCGGGAATCCACTGGATGTTGGGCGCGAGCAGAGCCCTCATGGCGGTGTGGGTCGTGGGGTCCACGCGGAACAGGAGGACGATCATGCGAAGCGAGACAAGGCTCCGGATCCGGGCGCTCGACCGGCGG
>JAZFYD010000111.1:0-23554 GCA_036443405.1 Planctomycetota bacterium | reverse complement strand
ATCACGGAACGGCGTTAGCCGTTGAGCCAGAATCACGGAACGGCGTTAGCCGTTGAGCCAGAATCACGGAACGGCGTTAGCCGTTGAGCCAGAATCACGGAACGGCGTCAGCCGTTGAGCCAGAGATACTTCGCTACTCGTCCGCCGGCTCGGCGAAATCGGCGAGGAGCGCCTCGGCCTGCGGTCGATCTGATTCAAGCACCTGGATGCGAATGGTGAGCAGTCCCGAGAGGCCCGCCTGTCCGGCGCCGTCGAGCAGACAGTTGATCCCCTGCTCTTCGAGTGCGCCCTTGATGATCTCCGCTTTCACGGGGTCCTTGAGTCTCTTCACCGTGACGAGTTCGTTCGCGCTCGACATGCCCCAAGCTTAGCCCGGATTGTTCACAAGACGAGCGTTCTGAACGGCCCAGCCTGCCGAGCTCTTTGCCTCTCGGCACTCGACGTGTCCTCCAACACTACTTCGGCCTCGAGTCGCGATCTCGACAAGCTGGACTCGCCCAGAAGGCGTTGGCCCTAACGTCAAGCGTAGACCGCGGGTACAGAAGGGGCCTTTTCGTCTTAACTTTGAAGAAGCAACGCGCCCGCCTCGTGAACAACCCGGGCCAGCAGGTTGCGCCGCGATCCGGTTCTCGATGTGCATGGCGCAGGCTCGCTGGATTGACCTTTGGTTTGCTGCGCCTCTCTGCTACTTCCCATGCGTGCCCGCCGCGCCGTTTGATTCCGGAGTCCGATGCGTGGTTGTCGTGCCGACCTACAACGAGGCCGAAACGCTTCCGTTGACCGCCGCGGCCATCTTCGAGCATCTCGTTTGCGACCTCCTTGTGGTCGACGACAACTCGCCCGACGGGACCGGCGCGCTCGCGGACGATCTTGCCAAGGCGTCGGACCGCGTACACGTGTTGCACCGGACGAAGAAGGACGGGCTCGGGCGCGCGTATGTCGCGGGCTTCTCGTGGGCGCTGGAACAGGGTTACGAGCGCGTTTTGCAGATGGACTGCGATCTGAGCCACCCGCCGGACCGATTGCCCGATCTCGTCCGCGCGTCCTTGAACGAAGCGGAAGCCGGGAAAGCCGACCTCGTTCTCGGGAGCCGCTACGTGCCCGGCGCCGGTACGGCGGGTTGGGCAGCTAGGCGCCTCCTGCTCTCCCGCGCCGCGAATTTCTACGCGCGTACCTTGCTCGGGCTGCCGGCCAAGGACTGCACCGGCGGCTACCGGTGCTTTCGGGCCGAGTTGCTCTCGCGCATCGATCTCGGAAACGTCGGCGCGCGGGGTTACGGGTTCCAGGTCGAGATGCTGTGGCTCGCCAAGCGCGCCGGTGCGCGTATCGCGGAGGTCCCGATCCAATTCGCGGAACGCCACGCCGGTGAGAGCAAGATGTCGTTCGGGATCATGCTCGAGGGATTGCTGCTCGTGCTGAAGCTTCGTCTCGGGTTGGGCGGTCGCAAGTGACGCCGTCGCGCCGCCGGCTCGTCTTGCGCTGGACGCTGCTCGGCGGCGGGTTGCTCACGCTCTTGATCGTGCACTACATCGGTAAGTGGTCGCCGGGCGATGACGAGGTGCGCTACAAGGGCGAGTTGACGACGTACCTCTACGGAGCGAGTCGCATGATCGATGGCCGGGAAATCTACCGGCCGGACGAGTACGCCCCATTTTCCTACCCGCCCGCGGCGGCGATTCCGTTCATGCCGTTGCTCGGTCTCGGGCGCGTCGCAAAGGTGGTTGCCTGGTTCCTGATCAGCGTGTCGCTCGTCGCCGGGAGCATCTTTGTGCTGGGGCGCACGGTCGCGCGGTGGATCCCGGAACGCGGGAGTCGGCCGCGGCCGGTCTGGTTCCTGTGGGTCGCGGTGGCTCTTCTGGCAGGCCGTCACATCGCGGCCGCGTTGGAAAACAAGAGCCACGATGTGTACATGCTGATGTTCATTGTGGTTCTCGCGCGTTTCGCCGCGGCCGGCCGCGAGTTGGGCGCCGCCGCGATGGCGGCGGTCGGCGCGGCATTCAAGGCGACGCCGTTGTTGTTCTTGCCGACGTTTGTTTGGCAAAGGCGGTTCAAGGCGGCCGCAGCGATGGTGGCGGTCACGGCCGTCTTGTGTCTGCTCCCGGATGTCTTTTGGCCGCGCGACGATGGCGGGAGTTGGGCCAAAGCCTGGGTGACGACGTTCGTGATGAAGGTGTCACCCGGCGCGGTCGCGGACCATGCCCATACTTGGTCGCCGTGGAATCCGCTCAACCAGAGCCTCGCGGGGACGATCAACCGGCTGGCGACTCAGCCCGGTCCCACCTCGCGCGACGTGTGGCCGATCACCCCGCTCACATTGAGCGGCACGCCTTTGAAGCTCATTACGCTCGCTGCTCAGGGCGCAGTGTTCGTGCTCTTGTTGTGGGCGACGCGCCGTCGCAGGGCGGGTGACGCGTCCGAGTCTGACGCCGCGTTTCGCCGCTTCGGTGAGGTCGGCGCCGTGGCTTGCGCGATGGTTCTCCTGTCGCCGATGAGCAGCAAGTCGAATTTCTGCGTGCTCCTGGTGCCGCTCACATTTTGCGCGATCGCCTATTTCTATCGTGGCGGCGGTCGCGCGCTCGGCATCCAACTGCTGATGATCGCGCTGATCGGCAACCTCACGGTCAAAGGCGTGCTCGGCATCAAGGCGGGCACCGTGGCGCTCTCGTGCGGGTCGGTCACGCTCTGCACGCTGCTCACCCTCACCGCGACGTGCCAGATCCTGTTGCGCCCGCCGGCGCCGGCATCCGTTTCGGGCGGCGCCTGACGCGCCCGGCGCTACTTCACGGCCTCCATCCAGGACCTGCCGATCTTCTTCCAGTCGCCCGGTTTCCAGGCGCCGAACGTCTCGGTCCAGGCGTTCTTGACGAGCGCCTTGCTTTGGGCCGAAACAGCCCTGTTGCGCAGTTCGCGCCGCTCGCCGGGCTGGCTCTTGGGACCCGCGAGGTTCGCTTTCTCCCACTCCGCTTCGGCGGCCAGGGTGTTGCGCTCGAGATTCAGCACGAAGTCGCGCAGGACGTTTTTGGTCCGGCCCCTGTTGCCGCCACGCATCAGCCACATCACGACGCTGCGAATCTGCAGGTTGCGCTCGTGCGATTCCATCTCGGCGTTGGACACGCCTTCGTCCGTGATTCCGCGGCACAGGATCGCGCGCAGTTCCTCGTGACGGCCCTTCTTGATCTGCAACCGGATCTCGTCGCGGTCCCAGTCCTCGTTCCCGAACCCGACCTTCTTGCCCTTGCTGCGCAGCATGCGCATGTACTTGCCGAACCCCTCCTCGAACCACGCCGGCAGCCACTCTTCGATTTGCGGGTGGCGTTCCTCGAGCCAGATGGACCACAACGCCTCGTTCAGGATCTCGAACGCGTTGTCCTTGACGTATCCCTTGCCGGAGTAGGTCGCGATGTCGCGCACGATCGCGCCGGTGGATTCGTTCTCCTTGCCGTAGGCCCGGTACTGGTCGTCGGTCGCGAAGATGCGCAGCAGGTACGGCGGCGTGTACGCCGGTTTGCGCGCGCCCTTGACGGCAAACATCTTGTCGAGGTGGGCGAGGACCGCGTCCGCGTGTTTGACCGCGGCGCCCACGAACTTCTTGTCGGCGTTGGTCAGCACGAGGCAGCGTTTGGCGCGCTTGTGGGACCAGTCGGCAGGGAGGCTCTCGATGGTTCTTGCGAACGACGCCTCCACGCCCTCCTCGAATGCGGCGGCCCACTCCTCGGGCGCCAGTGCCCAGAGCTCAGCGCGCGTCCGGATCGTTGCGCGCGAGCCCGACCGGCTGCCGCCGAGCGCCTTTTTGCGTTGGACCCTCTTGAACGACTTAAGGCAGGCCTTGAACGTGGACTTGTAGTCGTCGTAGTGCCACTCCAAGACCTTGAGCTGAACTGCGAAGTCGATGTCCTCGAAGTGAAAGACCCACGCGATGACGCGGCGGCCGATTTTCTTCTTGGAGCCGAGCCGTATTTCAAAGGTGTCGACCTTCACGTCGCCGACAGTGATCTTCTTTTCGGAGACGATGCGGTACTTGCCGCCCGTGAAGTCGATGAAGTCGTCGTTGCCGGCGATGTACGCGCGGTAGTCCGTGTACGGATTCTTGACGCCCGCGTCGGTGCGCGGGAAGCCGAGCACCCACATCTCCGGCGCCTCCATCGTCATCCACTCCTTCTCGACGAGGCGTCCTTCGAGCTCCCGTTTGCCGAGGTGTTTCGCGCAAACCCACGGCGTGTCGTCGGCGACGGCGGCCTGGCTCCAGCCTTTGGGTGTCTTGACCTTGAAACCCCAGGTCGTGTCGGTGTGGTACGCGCCCGGCGGTTCGCCCGCGAGCGCAACGGAGAAAAGGCAGAAGAGGACAAGCGCAACGCGCATAAGACGGGCTCCCAAAGCGAAGTTGGCGAGTATAGACGCGCTTGGCAACCGCGCCTGTCGCCGTGCCGTAACCGATTGTCAAAACGGGAGGGCCGCTGCGCGGGAAGCAGCCAGGCACCGGACGGATCGTTACATGCCGGCAAGGCGTTGGGCGAAGGTGCGCGCCAGATGCAACGCCAACTCCGGTTCGGCACGCACGAACTCGCGGAACGGCTCGCCGGGCACCGCGAAACACGTGAGCGCCTCCGCGGCCACGACGGTCGCTGCGCGCGGCCGGTCGGACAGCGCCGCCATCGCACCGAACTCCTCGTTGGGCCCGATCGACGCGATTTCCTCGCCCTGTTTTCGCACCGACGCGCGGCCCGTGCGCACGATGTAGACCGTCGTGCCGGGATCGCCCTCGGCGAAGACCGTGTCGCCGCTCTCGAACGACACCTCCTCGACCATGTCCGCGACGAGCCGCCGGTATCGCTCGGGCGCGTTGCGAAACAGGTTCGTGTTCGCGAGGCAATCGCACAGATCGTCGAACGGGATGCTCTCCAGCTTGTGCGTGAGCTTGAGGTTCTCGCTGTAGTCGACGGGGACCGAGACCAGCGCGGGGCGTCCCGCCGCAAACGCCTGCTCGAGGGCGCCGCGGAGTTCGCCCGCCGCGTTGACCTTGAAACCCGCCATGCCGAACGCGTCTGCGAGTTTCATCCAGTCCGGGTTCGTGAATTTGATGTGGCTGTGTTTTCCGAACGCGGCCTCCTGTTTCCACTTGATGAGGCCGTACTCCGAGTCCTCCCATACCAAGACGACGATCGGGATCTTCTCGCGCACCGCCGTTTCGAGGTCCTGGATGTTCATCATCACGCCGCCGTCGCCGCAGATCGCGAGCACGCGCCGGTCGGGATGGACGAGCTTTGCGCCGATCGCGCCGGGCAGCGCAAATCCCATCGAGCACCAGCCGTTGCTGATCAGGACCGTATTCGGTTCCTCGGTGTGGAAGTGGCGCGCGATCCACATTTTGTGAGCGCCGACGTCGGACAGGACGATGTCCCGGTCGTCGAGGACGGATCGAACGTCCGCGAGAATGCGCTGCGGCGTGACCGGGAACGAGTCGTTGTGTTCGTGCTCCGCAAACTCCGCCAGCATCGTCTCGCGCAGATCGGAATAGAGGTCCGCCGCGGGCGGGGACATACCTTCGAGCGCGCCCGTGAGCGCGTCGAGGGATGCGCCGATCCCGCCGAGCACCTCGACCTCGGGCCGGTAGTTCTCGTCGATCTCCGACGGCGTCATGTCGACGTGCACGATCTTCTTCTCGTGGCCGCGGTTCCAGCTGGCCGGGTGGTACTCGACCATGTCGAACCCAACCGTGATTACGCAGTCGGCGCGTTCGATCGCGACAGCCGGAAAGTCTCGCGACCCGAGGCCGACGGTGAAGAGGCAAAGCGGATCCGACGGCGGCATCGCCCCCTTGCCCATGAACGTGTTGAGCGCGGGAATGCCCGTCGTGCGCGCAAATGCGCGCAGCGAGTCGGTGGCGTTGTTGCGGAAAACGCCGTTGCCGGTCAGGAGCACCGGGAACTTCGCGTCTCGAATGATCTCGGCTGCCTCGCGGACCGCCGCCGCGCCGGGCGTGCTCCGCGGCACCGGTTCCGGGCGCAACGGTTGCGCGATGGTCTCCATCTCCGCGACATTTTCCGGAAGATCGATGTGCGTCGCGCCGAACTTGTCGGTGGTTGCGACGCGGAACGCCTTGCGCACGATTTCAGGAATCGCGTCGGGGTGGGTGACCGACGTGCCCCACTTCACGAGGCCTTCGAAGATGCCGACGAGGTCGCTGACCTGGTGCGACTCCTTGTGCAGGCGCGTGGTTGCAGCTTGGCCGGTGACGACCACGAGGGGGGCGCGATCCATGTTCGCGTCGCCGACACCGGTGAGGAGATTGGTCGCGCCGGGGCCGAGGGTGCCTAGGCACACAGCGGCTCTTCCGGTGAGTCGCCCGTAGGCGTCGGCCATGAACGCGGCCGCCTGTTCGTGCCGGCAAACGACGAAACGGATCTTGCTGTCGAGCAGCGAGATCATGACGTCGGCGTTCTCCTCACCGGGGACGCCGAAGATGTATTCGACGCCCTCTTGCTCGAGGCAGCGAATGAAGAGGTCGGAAGCCTTCATGGATCTCCTCCCGGTGCGCGTTCACGGACACCTGGATCGATGCCCGCTCCGGAGACGAGGTTACCGCCCTGTCCGTCACGCCTCCGAACTTTCTGCAATGGTTGGCTTGAGATAGCATCCAGATCGTGATGGAAGTCACTGCGCCCTTCGACGGAACCCGGATCGATACTGTTGAGACGACCGGGGCGGCCGGTGTGGAGGAGGCGCTCGCCACCGCGCACCGCATCTTTCGGGATCGCGATAGCTGGCTGCCCACCTCCAGGCGCATCGAGATTCTGCGCCGCGTCGCCGACTCGATGCGTGAGCAGCGCGAGTCGCTTGCGCTTCTGGCCGCGCGCGAGGGTGGGAAACCTCTCGCCGATTCGTTGGTCGAGGTGGACCGCGCCGTCGACGGGGTCCATCTGTGTGTGGACGCGATGCGGGCCAACGCGGGATACACCGTGCCGATGGGCATCAACGCGGCTTCCCAAAATCGAATTGCGCGCACGGTGCCGGAGCCGATCGGGCCGGTCGTCGCGTTTTCCGCGTTCAACCACCCGCTGAATCTGATCGTGCATCAGGTCGGGCCCGCGATCGCCGCGGGTTGTCCGGTGATCGTCAAGCCGGCGGAAGCCACGCCGCTTTCCTGTTTTCGTTTCGTGGGCATGTTGCATGCAGCCGGTTTGCCGAAGGAGTGGTGCCGCGCCCTCGTCACGGACAACCTGGACACGGCGGGACTGCTCGTCGCGGACGAGCGCGTCGGTTTTTTCAGCTTCATCGGCAGCGCGCGCGTCGGATGGATGCTTCGTTCGCGCCTCGCGCCCGGCACGCGCTGCGCGCTGGAACACGGCGGTGCCGCACCGGTGATCGTCGAGGCCGACGCGGACATCGATGCCGCGCTGCCTGCCCTCGGCAAGGGCGGCTTCTATCACGCCGGCCAGGTCTGCGTTTCTGTGCAGCGCGTGTTTGCGCACAGGACGATCGCGCGGGATCTCGCGTTGCGTCTCGCGGGATTGGCGGCCGAGCTACGGGTCGGGGATCCGACCGACCCCGCCACCGATGTCGGCCCGCTCATCCGGCCCGCTGAGGTCGCGCGCATCCACGAGTGGGTGTCGAAGTCCGACGGCGAAGTCCTTTGCGGCGGTGAGCCGATCGGCGAGAGCTGCTATCGCCCGACGGTTTTGTTCGACCCTTCTCCGGATGCGGACGTCAGCCGCGAGGAGATCTTTGGCCCGGTCGTTTGCGTCTACGCCTACGAGCACATGAATGACGCCATCGCCCGCGCCAACTCGCTGCCGTATGCGTTCCAGGCGTCGGTGTTCACGCGGGATCTCGACGCGTCGCTGCGCGCGGCGCGCCGGTTGGACGCTGCCGCCGTGATGGTCAACGATCACACGGCGTTTCGTGTCGACTGGATGCCCTTTGCGGGCGTGCGCCGCTCCGGCCTCGGTGTAGGCGGTATCGAGCACACGATCCGTGACATGAGCATCGAGAAGCTGATCGTCATCCGCTCGCCAGAGCTCTAGCCCTCACAGCGAACAACGCCGCCCGATTCCGCGCCAGAAAACCGCTGCGCGCCAAAAAACGGCAAAAAACGGTACCAGGTACTCATCGTCGGGGTTGTAACTCGTGTATTCGAAGGCGCTTATGATGATCGGGTGCGGCATGGCCGTACGCACCTGCTGACGGAGTTCTTGCGTTCACGACCGCTCCGCGAGATTTCGGTCGGCAGGGTGCGGACCTCGTGCCGCACCCGATCGATGTAACTCGTGTACGCAGCGCCGCTTGCGCGGTCGCGACACGGTTCCAGGAACCGACTTGGAACCTGGAACCGACTTGGGAGCCGACTTGGATCTGGCTGGCGGTAGCGGCAACCAGTCCAGGAGACACCCCGCGCTAGAGTTTTTTACCAGTCTGAGCAACGCTTGCGCGGTGGCTGCATCGATCTCGAGCAACTCGATGTCGTAGCGCCGCTCCTCGGTCGTGCGTGTTGTCGAGTAGGCCCGGCTCCACATGCGCGGCTCGCCGGAACCGAGTGAGAGGTCGTAGCTCACGACCCCCACGGGCCGGCCGCCGCCGTAGAGTTGAAAGTGCGCGCCGAAGAACTCGTCGTCATCCACCGCATCGAGATCGGGATCTCGCAACTGCGCGGCGATCGACTCCCTGTGAAATGCGCCGACGATCTCGGGGCTGCCGCGAACTCCACCTCGATCAGCCGCGGGCGTTCGCCATCCAACCGAAGCGTTTTGCGCATCTCGACAAAGCCTCCCTCGATGCGCTTGCCCGCGCGGCGTTTCAGGAGTTCGGGCGTGAGGCCGCCGTCGTCGAAGTACGGATCAGGGGTCGAGAAGAATGTGACGTGCAGCGTGACGCAGCGACCGGGAAGGTCCGGCCGCGGGTAGTGCTTGGTCAGAATGCGCACCGGAGTGGTCCCGGCGGTTGCGCGAGCAGGCGGTGCAGCGCGGTCCACTCGTTCTTGATGCTCTGAACAATCGACCGCACATCGGACTGGGTCGAGTGCGATGCGGAGTAAAGTTCCGCTGCGGGCAACGAAAGTGCTTCGAAGTACGGTTGGATCCGCTGCGTGTAGGTCCCATCCCCCGCAAGTGCCCGACACTGCGGCAGCGGCGGCGGGTGTTTTTCGCGAGGCCGCGGAGAGAGCAGCCGCGGCAGCATGCGTTTGACGTTCCACGCGTGCCCGTCGCGCTCCTCCGCCGGCCGCACCGACCGGAGGTAGTGGGAGAGACCGCCGTCCGGATCCGGTTTCCGCGCCCGGGCGGGTTCACTCGGGGCGTCACGCTCCGGCTCACTGTGGAGGGTAGCGCCCGCCATCGCCAGTGCCGCCACGAGGGCGACAATCCAAGTCGGGCGCGCGTGGAACATCCGAATGGGAACGTTGAGACGTCCGCGGGAGCGGTGCCGTTCATCTGCGCCGCAGTGGCCGGTAACGACACGCTCGGCGTGATTCGTTTCGGGCCGGTGGTTTCGTGGTTGCCGGCAACCCGCTGACCCGTGGGGCCGGCCACGGGCCGGTTCGCAGCGAAACTGTCGCGGTCAACGCCGCGGCGTGCGGAACGGCTTGTTGGCCCCGTATTGCGCCAAGCGTTCGCGGATCGCGGCAGCCAGTTCGGCCATGTCGTTTTGTTCGGCGGCGGCGAGCGCGCTTGCCGCGGTCTCGACCGCGTCGTCGAAACGGCCCGCTTCGGCGTACGCGATCGCGAGGCTGTCGAGGGCCTGCGGATGCGTCGAGCCGATGAGAGTCCCGAGGCGGCCTGCGAGGCGGATCGCCTCCTCGCCGTTACGCACGGTGTCGTCGGGCGACGACGCGAGCAGGCGCACGAGCGCGTTGAGCACGGCGGCGTTGTCCGCATCGTGTTTCAGGCATGCCCGGAATTCGCGCGCCGCCCCGGTGTCGTTGCCCTGGCCCGAGTACGCGAGACCGAGGTTCGCCCGGAAGCGCGGATTCTCCGGCGCAAGCTCCGCGGCCCTCTCAAACGCCTTCAGCGCTTTGGCCGCCTCGTTCTTGCCCGCGAGCGCACGGCCGAGTTGGTTGTGCAGGCGAGCGTCGTCGGATTCGTCCTCGAGCGCGCGTCGGAAGATCGCGATCGCATCGTCGATGCGGCCAGCGTTGAACAGGGCGACGCCGTAGTCATGCCGGATTCCGGGGTAGTCCGGGTCGAGGGTCCAGGCCCGTTCGAATGCCGAGAACGCGTCGTCGCGGCGGCCGAGTTTGCGCAGCGTGTGCGCGCGTTCGATGTGCAGACGGACGTACCCCGGCCGTCTCTTGATGCCGCCATCGAGAACCTCGAGCGCGCGCTCCGGTTTCTTTTGGGCGCGCAGCGCGAGGCTGAGCGCGTGCAGGGCGTCGCCGTTCCCGGCGTCGCGCTTCAAGATTCGCCGGTACGCGAGGATCGCGGCGTCAAAATCGCTACGGCTCTCGTGGATGCGGCCGATGGCGAGTTCCGCGTAGAAGAACTTGGGGTCGATCTGCAACTCGGCATTGAACTCCCGGATCGCTTCGTCCGCTTTGCCCTGCTTGATCAGCGCCGCGCCCATCAGGTAGTGCATTTGCGCGGCCCGCGGGCGCGCCTTCAGTTCCGCGCGGCAGAGCGCGATGGCGCGATCGAGTTCGTTCGCGTCCACCAAACGCGCGGCTTCGATCGCGGTTTCATGTTCCCGCTCGTCGCCCAGGCCCTCGCCGTAGGTTTGTGCGACGAGCGCGAGCATGTTTTCAACGGGTGCGTAGTCGTCGGTCAGAACGAGCCCGGCATTTCGTTCCAGCAGCTCCTTGATGTGGCGCGGCTGCAGAACCGAGCCGGTCATGTCGAGACGTGACGATCGCAGCGTGTCGAAAAGGCCCGACAGGCCGATGCGCGTCTTGCTCGCGACGACCACCCACGTGTTGCGGCGTGCCTCCAAGGAGCCGGTCGAGCAGACGTACACGTGATCGAAGACCTCCCGCAGCGTGTGCACGGTGGCGCCGAGGAACCGGCCAACCTGGAAGCTGTCGATCATGTTCAGCATGTAGACGCCACGGTCGCCGAGCAATCCATCGATCTGGCGCACGAACTCGACGGTGGTGAGGTGGTACGGGACGGAATAGTCGCTGAACGCGTCGGTCAGGATGAAGTCGAACGGCGGCAGCGCCTCGCCGTCTCTCTTCCGCCGCAGGAGGTCGGTCACGTGGTTGCGACCGTCCATGTTGAAGATGTGGATCGACGTGTCCTTCGGGAGGCCGAACGTCGCGAACGCGGCTTCCGTGACGACAGGGTCGAGTTCCGCTACCTCGATGTGGCTTCCCGGATAGATGAGCTCCATGTAGCGCGGAAACACGAAACCGCCGCCGCCGATCATGAGCGCCCGGATCGGGGCGGTGCCGGGGCGCGACCGCTTCATCACCTCGGCGTAGACGCCCTCGTATTCGTACTTGAGCTCGAGCGGGTCGCGAAGGTCGACTTGGCTGTGCATCAACTTGTCGAGGACCATCTTGCGTCCGTAAGGGCCGTCGACCTCGACGGTGACGCGCTGGTATTGGCTGTCCTCGTGAAACAGCATGTGTTTGTTGTGCGGGTCAGCCAGCCCGATGCCCGCCGCGAACGACCGCGCGCCCGGCGCGGAGCTTTGGCTCAAGAGCACGGCAGCGAGGCAGACGCCGGCCCACGCATACGGCGGCCAGCTCTTTCTGCTGTAGACGATCCCAACCAGAGCGAGCACGCCGGCTATGAGAAGCACGGCGCCCTCGGTTCCCATCGCGGCCACGAGGAAGAACCCGGCGAGGAACGTGCCGACGATGCTTCCGATCGCGCCCCACGCGTAGATGGTGCCGATCGTGCGGCCCGTCGCGCGGCCCAAGTCGAGCGCCATCGTCGCGACCACCGGCCCCATGGTGCCGAGCAGCGTGGCCGGCGCGAGGAACGTGAGCACGAAGTGCCAGAAGATGCGCGCGGGCCAGGAGAGTGCTTCGAGCGCGCGCCAGTCGCCAACCCAGCGGTTCAGGATGGGGATCAGGACGCAGAAGAGCGACGAGAGAACGAACAGGCGCGACAGCGTCTTCTTGGGCGGAAAGCGATCTGCGATGCGACCGCCGATGTAGTTGCCGAGCGAGATGCCGGCGAGCACGACGCCGATGGCCGACGTCCACGTGTAGAGCGACGATCCGAGATAGCGCGCGGCGAGCCGCGTCGACAGGATCTCCACGGACATGACGCACGCCGACGCGACAAAGACGGTCGCGTTGTACAAGAACCAATCGATCGGGCCGCCGCGTGTTTCCGAAGAGTCGCTCACGACTCAGGTTATCGGCAGTTCCGGGACCTTTCGCTGAGCGGGGCCCGTTTGAGATGTGATAGCCTCGCGTCCATGAGGCTGCGGTTCGGAATTGCGGTGCTTCTGTTCGCATCGACCGCGTTCGGTTCGTACGCGGAACACACGGCGACGTTGGACGCGGTGAGAGCCGGGAAGGTCCCGGGAGCGGTCGAGTTGCTCTATGACGGGCTGGTGCGGTGGTACACAGCGCACCCGCAATCGTGTGAGGAACTCATGCGTGTGGCGCTCGAGCGGATTGACGCCACTGGGAGGGCCAAACGCGGGGACCTCGCGCCGTTGGTCGCCAAGATCCAGGAGATCGGACGGGTGGCGGGCGAAGCGAACTCCTCGAGTCACCGCGCGTTGAAGGCGCGGTGCGATGTCTTCAGGGCTCGCTACAAGATTGCGACGGGCGAGGACGGGTTCCCGATGTGGCGTGCGGCGGCGATCGAGCTCGCGGAATACCACGACGGCAAGGCGCCGCTCGCGCGCTCGCACGCGGTCACGATTCTCGTAGAGCTTGCGGAGCAAGAAGGAGCGCCGACGGACGAGGTACTGGCGCAGGCACGTGAGATTGCAGGCACGTCGGACGCTGCCCCTGCATTTTGGGCGTACCGCCTCGCGGAGTGGAAACGTCAAGCCGCGGGCGCCGGCGCCGGGGCCCTGAAGAAAGAGTTGCCGACGGCGCTGCAGAGGCTGCGCGGCATCGCGGAGCGTGCCAACGTGGAGAAGCAAGCGTTGGTCGAGGTCCACAACGGCGCGGTCACGTGGTGCCGGAGCGAGAAGAAACTGCGCATGCAGCCCGAGTTCATCTTGGACACGCACGACGCTCTGAAGTTGCTCCGGTTCGGCGTGCCCTACGGCGAGTTTTGGAGCGTCGCCAAAAACGACCGGATTCGGCAGCGGGGTCCGTGTGGCCGGTTGGTTCGTGACATCCACGTGTTTGCGTTTCCGGCCGAGTACCCGGACATCGGCAACAAGACGCGAGAGAAAGATCCGAAGAAGCGCATGCGGCGGTGGGAGAAACGCGCGAACCGCGAGATCCCGGAAGGGAAAATCAAGAGGCCTCGCGCCGTGAAGATCAATCGCGAGTTTCGCAAAGCGTTCCTCTTGGAGGTGGTCGACTCCGGGAAGAAAGGCCTCCGGCGGCGCAGCCTGAGCTACGAGTGGAACGGCAAGTACGGCGCCCGCCACTTCACCTTGCTGATAGATGAGTACCCGGGTTCCGACCCCAAGGACCCCGAACTGCAGATGTTCTTCGAGTCACTCACCGAAATCGGCATGAAGCGTCGGTAGCGCGTTCGGCCTGGCAGGGGATCCCGCGACC
This sequence comes from Planctomycetota bacterium, assembly GCA_036443405.1. Classification (GTDB taxonomy): domain Bacteria; phylum Planctomycetota; class PLA2; order PLA2; family PLA2; genus JAZFYD01. The sequence goes on along the minus strand of JAZFYD010000111.1, from coordinate 9,927 downwards.
ACGTACCTGGCGATCGACCGAGACGGTGTGCTCGACGGTTTCGTGATCTTGATTCTCGATCCGGACGGCGCCAGCGTGGAGTTGAAGCGCATCGTCTGGTCGTCGCGACGGCTGGCTACGGGCTGCGTCGTCGCTGCGGCCGATTCAGAACCTGGGCCAAAAGAAGTAGGAGACGATCACGAGACCCGCCACGATGGCGATCGTGGCCAGGTTCACGATCGCCGCCCACCTCACCAGTCGGCGGTCCGCGGGTTCGAACTCCCCGTACCGACGTCTCAGCGACCAGAGGAGCCAGATCGAGTAGAGCGCCAGAGGCTGCATCACGAGGCCCAGCACGGCGACGTTGAAGGCGCGTCGGGCGGGTGATTGGATGAAGGCGGCACTCGTGTCCGGCGCGTTTTGGGGTAGGAGCGCACGCGCCTGTTTCGCGTCCGTCGCGTGAACTTGGAGTCCAACTCGGCCGTTCGCCATCCCGTTCAGGATGCTCGTGGCGAGCTCTTGGTCGATGAGCGACGCGTGAAGGCCAGCCTCGACGAGCCGCGCCATCGCCAGATTCGCCCCGAGTTCGTTGTCGAACGAGGCGATGGTCACAATGGGCACGGTCATCAGACGTTTGATTCTAACGCGAAGTGCGGTCCGGCACCGTGCCCACGTTCTTGGCACGGTGCCGGTTTTGGAACTCCTGGTGGTTAGTGGTCGATAACGATTCTCGCGGTGATGAACACGATGAGGTCGCGTGAGTCATCCATGGTCGCGTCGTTTTGGAAGGCGCGATTCAACAGCGGGATGTTGGCCAGGAACGGAACGCCGTCGGTCTCGTCCTGCGTGTTGATGTCCCGGATGCCGCCGAGGACGACCGTATCGCCGTCGGCCACGGGAATGGTGGTCGCCACGCCACCGCGTTCGATGACCGGAATTCGCGCGGCGCTCATGACACCGTCGATGTCGAACCGCGTGCTGGTCACGAAGCTGAGGCCGCGTGTGCTCGGAACCAGTTCGATTTCGATCTGATCTCCGACGATGCGCGGCGTGATGTCGAGCGTGATGCCGACGTCGACGATGTTGTTGTCCGCGCCGATTTCGTTGACGGCGCTCTGGAATGAAGACTCGAGATCGTTCACGTTGCCGGGTTCGTTGCGCAGATGGAAGAGCCCGTTTTGGCGCGTATAAAGCCACGACTCGCTGACATCGATCACGACGTTGCTGCTGTCGGCGCGGGCCGCCGAGAGGATCGAGTCGCGGGTGATGGAGTTCGTGTACGCCGCGCGCAGTTCAAAATCCAGCGACTCCGAGAAGTTGCTGCTGAACTCGGTCGCACGCAGGTCCACGTTGAGATTTGTCGGCATTCCGAAATTCATCGGATCCGTCAGCTCGAAGTCGCCCTCGCCGGGCAGACGCGTGAACACCGAGCTGTCCGGATCTTGGTTCTGCAGGTTCACCATCGCGTAGGGCAGGAAGACGCCCTTCATCGCACCGTCCGGGATGAGGCTCTTGGCATCCATGCCGCCGAGCAGCGTTCCTTCCACGAAGACCGTGTCGTCGTGCGTGCTGGTTCCACCGAAGAACGTGTCCCGAGTGTCACTGAACTGATAGCTCAAACCGAGCGAGATGCCCTGGTCGGAGAGGAAGTCGTCCCCGACGCTCGCGTAGGAAACCTTGATGTCCACCTGGGGGGTCGCCGCCAACCGTTGGTCCGAACTCAGCCTGGCCAGAGGATCGTGACGGAACGGGTAGTCGTCCCGGACCAATCGCCCGAGTTCTCTCCGAAGTCGCCTGGATGCGTGAACGTCGTCATCCGGTAGGGCGGATAGTAGGTCGCGCCCATGGGGAATCCGGTCATCGGGAGCATGAACACGATGGCGTTGTCGCAGACCATCGCGCGCGCTTCGGCGACGAGATTTTCGAACTCGTTGTCTCGCGCGTCGGTCGCGCCGAGCGTCCAGGGGTTACCGGGGCTCTTTTGCAGGCGAAGCCAGTAGTCCGTGCCGATGAAGAAGTCGTCCGGGAACGAAGAGCTGGGGGCGTAGTTGTTGCTGGAGTTGTCGTCCATGTCGAAGACGGCGGCGTAGTCGTAAAACCGCGTGTCGTCGTTGATGGCGACGTCGTCCTTCATTGCCATCCAGGCGAACATGTACCAACCCGGCGAGAAGCTCGACCCGCCGTAGACGGAGTAGCCGAGTGAACCCTGGCCCTCAGGGAACTGCGAGTTGATTTCTATGAGATCGTCCGCGCCGATGTACTTCCCGCTGAGTCCGATCGAAATGATGTCCGTACCACTGTGCGTCGGGGCTTTTTTGTCTACCGACGGTGCGCTCCAGCAAGTGAGACCGCCAACGGGCGCGTCCCATCGATTTGAGTCGATCTGGCCGAGCAGCGACAGCCCGCCGTTGTCGATCGGCCCGAAGATTTTCTCCAGCGCAATGAGCTCGGCGAGAATCTGCTTAGGGTCATTGCTGCCCGAGCAACTCCCTCCCTGGAACACGAGTGCCGTCAACACGCCAATCGTCGCAAGCCGCTTTCGCATTTACGTACGCCTCCGTCCTGTACAGTCCACGCGGCGGATCATAGCGGCTTGCGGTGGCAACCAATATGCGAATACACGCCGCGGCTCGCCCGACTAAAGAACGACGATGAGGATTGTTGTCTGCGCGACGATCGCTATCAGGTTCATGGCGACCGCCCAGCGCAGTCGCTGGCGATCCTTGGCGCCCAGCAGCGCTGCTTGATGTCTGACGGACAGGACCATCCAGATCGAACAGATCGTCAGCGGGGGCAAGCAGATCCCCAGTACGGCGAGATCGGAGGCGCGGCGAATGCGGGCCTGCGGGGAGTGGCTCGGTGCCCGCCCGGAGGCTCGCGGCAAGAGCGCGCGCGCGTGGTTCGCTTCCGTTGCATGGACCTGCAGTTCGATGAACTCCCCGGCCTCACCGCACGTGACGATGATCTGGTTGACGAGGGTGGGACGGAGGCCCGCCGCCTCGAGGTGCACTCTGGCCAGATTCGCCTGCAGTTCGTTGTCGAACGACGCAACAGTCACGATAGGCACGGTCATCGGTCGTTTGATTCTAACGGCGCGCCGCGGTGCCGAACCTGGAGAGGAGTCGCGCGATTTGGAGCGCTACTCCGGCGGCGGAGGGTTGATCACCGGGTCGGCCGTTCCCTTTGCGACGCCGTTGCTGTCCAGCCAGCCGTCGAGCACGATGCCGCCCTGGGCCGTGTCCGGGTTGGTCAGCTTGTTGACCAGCTCGGCGCTTAGCGGTCCTGCGAGATTCGGGTTGGCCGTTGTGTTGCCGCGCAGGTTCGGGCCCTCGCCGGGTTTCAGCAACGCGTGGTTGCTCGACGCCTGTGCCACGCCGCTTTCGTCCACGATGCGGTCGAGGTTGAACATCACGCGGGGGAGGAACGTCTCCTGCACGAACAGGCTGGCCGGCGACACCGGGTTTAAGTCCTCGTCGAAGCAGCCGTAGCGGCGGTCGTTGTTGTCGAGCGGGTTGACGGCGCAGCCGTTTTCGTCGAACAGGAACAACCCCGTGCCGAGGCCCGCGACGCCGTGCACCCATAGCGGCGAGTTCTTGTGGTTGCCGGTGTTTCTGCCGAAGTGCTCGGCGAGGTCGTCGAAGTTCAGCTGGTCGTATTGATGCGTCGACATCGCCGCGCGGAACTCGTCGTACTTGTCGCCGAACTCCGCCAACCCCTCGGTCGTGTTGTGGCACGCCACGCAATAGCGCGGCCCCTCGTCGGTCTGCGTCACGCGGCCGCGGATCGAGTGGGCCATCATCGCGTTGTGGCCCATCGCGGCGAACGGGTTCTTGTTGCCGTTCCCGTTGCGGTCGCTGAACGCGAAGATCTTCGAGAGGTCGTTGTTGCGGTCCTCCCACTGGAAGAACATCTTCGTGTTCGAGCTGACCTGCGTGATCTTGTTGCGCGCGTTCACGCCGAGTTGGAAGAAGATCGGCGACTGGTACACGAACTGCGCCTCGTCCTCCTCGAACACGATGCGTTCGCCCGTGATGTTGCTGAAGTTGTTGCCGCCGCCGTCGTACTCGCCCTTCAGGTGACAGCCCATGCACGTGTTCGTCCACGACGCGTGGCACGACACACAGTTCATGTTGTCGGTGTGCGAGAAGCCCGTCGCGGCGCCGCTCTGCTGCGGGCCGAGCCCGGTCGCGGTGTTGTCGTCGTCGCGGCCCATCGAGTAGGACGCGGCGCGCGTGAACACCGGCTGGTCCGTGAACGGATTGCGTTTTTGGTTGTTCACGACGGTGTCGTGGGTCTGCGGCAGGTAGTGGCGTTTACCGGTGAGGCGGCTGTAGAGATAGAAGTTCCCGTCCGCCTCCTTGACGACGTGTTTCAGCACGCGGCCGCCGGCGTCCACGGCGAGTTCCTTCGTCGTGCCGTCGTACGCGGTGCCCTGCTGCGTCGTCGCGTAGCCCGTCACGCCGCCGTGGCAGCTCTCGCAGGCGATCGCGACACTCTGCTCCATGCGGCTCGTGATCCGCTTTTTGTCGGCGTCGTTGACGTCGCCGCCGTGCAGGTCGAAGCTGCCGTGGCAGTCGATGCAGCCCATGCCGGCTTCGTAGTGCACATCCGGCGGCGTGTCGTCACGGTCGTCGCGATCGTAGTCCTCATAGAGGATGTACTGCCGGTCGCGGCGGCCGTTGAAGGTTCGGTTGCCGACGTCCGGGTCGAACAGGCGTGTATCGTTGCGCGTGTTCCGGTACTCCTTCGGCATCGCGGGGTACTGGTGGCCGTTGTGCAGATCCTCGTTCTGGTCGAGGCGGATGCCCCAGAACTGCATGACGGTGCGGTTCGAGCCCTGGTGGCAGCCGGCGCACGTGTAGTCATCCATGCCTTTGAGCTCGTGGCCGTTCGACAACGTCTTGGCGACGCTGACGATCTGGTGGGCGCGCACGTGCGAACGTTCCGGCTCGCGGATCTGATCCGGATCGGCGGGTTCGTCCTTGTTCACGTTCGGATCGCTGCTCCGGCTGCGGCCGTCGAGGCTGTACGGCATGTGGCAAGCGGTGCAACCGGACGAACGGAAGTCGCCGTAACGGTTGTTCGCGCCCGCGCTGCCCAAGTGGCAATCGCCGCACGTGAACGCGATCTGTTCGTGATAGAGCTTCGCGAGTTCGGATCCCGTCTGCACGGTGCCGTCGGCGTTTTGCTGCAGGTTCACGTTCGCGACATTGAAGGCGTCGTTGTTGCGGAGCGTGTCCGGCGATGTGTCGAAGCGTCCGCTGTAGACCGGGAACTCGAGGAGGCTCGCGACGGCGCCGACGATCGCCGGGTCGAAGCTTCCGTCCGCCACGGCGCGGAACGCCATGTCCGACTCGGTGTTCTCGTGTCCCGTGTTCGCGGCGAGTTTGCTGTCGGCGCCCGCGGCGTAAAGCGCGCCGGACAAGATTCCGGCCTCCGTGGCGAGCGGGCTGCCGGCCACGCAATCCGCGTGGGACTGGTGGCACTGTCCGCAACCTTTTGCCTGCGTGACCACCCTCAGGTCGCCCGGATTGATGAACTGGAGGTACTCGAGGCTGGTGTAGTCCTTCCCGTCGACTTGGTAGTCGGGGAACTTGTCGATGCCTGTGAGGGTCAGTCGATTGAAGTACGCGTGGTTGTTGTCGATCAGGTTCTGGCGGTCGCCGATCTCGGGCGGCGGCGGCACGTGACTGTCGCTCTTGCCGTCGCCGTCGGGGTTGCCGCCATGGCACGTCGTGCAGGCGATTTCCCCGGCGCCGGGGAACGGATGCGGGTTCGCGATGCCGGGGCCCGCGTAGTCCGTGACCTTGGAGCCGTTGTGGCAGAGCATGCAGGACGACGTCGCCTGCGCGGCCGCGCGTTCGCGCCCGCTGCCGTCGACACACGCGACAGCGCCCAACAGCACCAGCGACAGCGTCGCCGCGCGCCAAAGGCGCTTGCCAAACCGGAATGTCCTGCCCCGACCCGTTCGAGTCATGTTGCACTCTTGCACAGCCCAAGCCCGTAAAGCGACCGCGATCCCCGCGTGCGTTCCCCCGCACGTTTGGCCGGAGGTTGCGGTCACTCGTGGATGAAACATCCCACTGGGCAGCGGCGGGGCAACTCGAACCCGCGGCCCGGCGTTCCCACCCGGTACGTCCCTGTTTGGGACTCCCAGGGTTTCGTCGCGGGATTCGGACAGGTGCGGGCGGTTCGGTTGCTTCACGCGATCACATCGGACGACGGGCGCACCGATCTGGAGCGAGAAGCGTAGGGTCTGTCTGAGAACTCCGTCGTCGGCCCGAGATCGAGCTGGGAGTATCTCTGGCTCAACGGCTGACGCCGTTGAAACGGCGTCAGCCGTCGTTCGCCGACGACGCTGTATCCATGGAAAGCTACCGCGAGGAGGCGAACGGCGTCTGACGGGCCTATCCAGCCGATCGAAGCCAGGAGGAGTTTTCAGACAGACCCTCAGTCCGTCGTCGCCTGCTGCCAGCGCGTCGGCATGTGACAGCGATCGCACTTGTCGACCCAACCGAGGTTCACGTGGTTCGGGTTGACGGCCTGGGCGAGATCCGCCCGGTGGCAGCTGACACACTCCGTGTCCGTCGGCACGAACTTGCCAACCCGCGCGCCGACGTGGCAACGATGGCACGCGGTGAGCGCGTGCACGCCGGTGAGCGGGAAACGCGTCCGGTTGTGCATCTCGATCATGCCGACCGGCCGCCAGTCCTGTTCCCCGTGGCACTCGGCGCAGTTTTTTCCGAGATCGCCGTTGTGGAAGTCCTCGTGGCAGCCGACGCAGCCCTTCGCCTGGAAGAGCCTCACCGGGCCGCGGTCGTTGTGGCACCGCAGGCACTTGGCCTGATCGTGGGCGCCCTCGAGTTTCACACCGGTTCGCGCTGCGTGATCGAACGTGAAGTGCTCGCGGAGGCCCCACTTCTCGCCGAGGTGGCAGAGCGAGCAGTTGGCGGGGAAGGTGTCGTGCGGCAGCACCGGGCCGAGCCCGGACCACCAGCGGTGTTGCGAGGCGGTGTCGGCGCGGCGGGAGACACACGCTCCGATCACGATCCAGAGCGCCAGCGCCGCGACGATCGCGAGCCGGCGGATGTTGCGCGCGGGGTCTTTCATCAAAAGCGCCTCTGGAGTGTCAAACCAACGGACCACGATAGTTCTTCGTCATACGAGAGCCCCTGGCCGTAGACCGTGAGGTCCCACTGCGATTCCCAGTAGACGCTGGCGCTCGCCCGGAGGCGGTGCTGGATCAGGTCATCGACGTCGGGCGGGAACCCGATCTGGTGGTGGTTGGCGATTTCGTAGAGCAGATCCCAGCGGCCGCGGTGGAGCGATTTCCCGTAGGCGAAGCGTGCGCCGTAGACGTCGGTGAACTGACCCTGCGTGGCGAACGCGGTTGCGTTGAAGTCGCTGGTCTTCCCCAGCACGTTCTTGAGACCGAAGCCGAGTTCCGCGGCGCCGCCCGTGTCCTCCTCGTCCTTGTAGGCGCTTAAGTGGCCGCGCACGCGCAGCTTCGTGGAGAGCATGCGCCACGCGTCGACGCCGAGACGGTCGTAGACGTTGTCCGCGATCTCATTCGGCTCCGGCGGCAGGTACTCGGTCCGAAGGATGTCCGCGAAGGCGCGCCTGCGATAGTCGAAGTCCACGCCGCCGCGGTGCGAGCTCTTGCTCAGCGATGCCCACGCCTGCGTGAGTTCCACGCCGGATTTGAGCTGGTCGCCGCCGAAGTAGAAGTCGATCCAGAACGACCCGGTGAAGTTCCACCCTTTCGGCCTGTAGTACCGCACCTTCGCGATTAGGAGATCGCGGTCGAGGTCGCCGTTGTGCATCGTCTTCTGGAATCCCGCGGTCAGCGTGAGTTCTTCGCGCAGGTCCGCGATCCACTCGTAGTACACCGCGAGCTGCAGGTCCGTGCCCGTTGCGTAGTCATCAAACGGTTCCGGCATGAACCCGAAGCTCGCACCGAGTCGCTGGCCCTTTCCGCCGCGCATGGCCCATTCGCCACCGTCCACGACGCCGAACTCGGGGATGCCGTGCTGAAGGAAGCGGCCGACCTCCCAACGCGTGTCGGAGAACCGATGGCCGCCGCGGGAATACGAGAGGCGCCGCAGCAGGAAGTCGCCTTCCTTGTCCTCGTTGATGTCGGTGAGGTAGCCCACCTCGGCGTTGAAATTCAGCGCCCCGCCTTTGTCGAACGGGTTCTCCATCAAGAGGTCGGTGCCCGCGCGGAAGAACGAGTCGTCGGTATCGCTGGACGGGTTGTTCGTGTGGTCGAAGAGCATGTAGACGCGACCGGTGAGCGAGCGGCGGCGCTCCCGCGGCTTGACCGGCCGCAGGCTCGCGAGCAGCGGCATGTCCGGCTCGTAGTCCTTGTCGGGGTTTTTCCAACGGGTCGGTTCGCCGGACTCCGTACCCGCGGCCGCGCCGGCTGCTCCTTCGGGTTGGTCCGGTGTCGGATCCGCTTCGGCGGGAGTCTTCGGTTTGTCCGGCGTCGGCGGCGCGAACCGCGATGCGGGCAACTCGACCGAGCCCTTGGTGCCGGGCTCCAGCAGGATGCTGCGGTCAGACAGCGTGATCACGGCGCTCTTCTCGTTGACCGCCGTGACGACGCCTTCCGGCGCGCCGCCGGAGCGTGGCGCGAATACGACGCGGTCGCCGACCCTGAGGCCATCCACCTCGCCGCGATCCACGATGACGATCTCGACGTTGGCGGAACTGATCCTCAACTCGAGCTGCTCGGTGGCGCCGCCCTCGTCGGCCCGGATCGCGGGCGCGAGGAGCGCTGCCAGAGCGCATAGGGAGAAGAGGGTCGGGATCCGGTAGCTCACCGGTTCGCCTCCTTATTGACTCGCGGGCGGCGCTTGCGCAGCGGGTCTTTTTGATCGGCGTGGCAGTCGGAGCACTCGTGGCGCAGCGGCCGGTAGCGCACGACGCTCACGCCGTCGATCTTTGATTTCTTGTGGCACGCATCGCACGCGACTTCCGCGTGCGCTTCCCCCAGCCGGAACCGCGCGTCGAAGTCGTGGCGGAACAGGAGGTCCGAGAAAGTCGTGGCGCGTGCGTGGCACTTCCCGCAATCGGTGATGCCCCGTCGTTCGAACTGGCCCGCGTGGGGATCCTGGTGGCAATCCGCGCACCGGTGTCCCTTGGCCGGAGCCCATGTGCGGTTGTGCTTGTCCGGTTTGCGAAGGCGCGCGTGGCACGCGGAACATGCCGCCGCCTTGTGCGCGTGCTCCAGGTCGAAGTCCGTCCAGCGGCCGTGGTCGAACCCGTGCGGCAGCGTGCGGAACGACGCTTGAACGTGGCAGCGCTCGCAGCCGGCCCGCCCCTCGAGGCGGCGGGGGTGCTTGGGTTTGTCGAACCCACCGCGGTGCGGGTCGGCGTGGCACGTCTCGCATCCCGTGAAGCGGCCGAAGTGGTCGACCACGCGGCCGAAAGCGCGGCCGTTCTCGTCCGGCGTCGTGGCGCGCGGGTGGCAGTCCTCGCATTCGCCTTGGGCGTGCGCGCCCTTGACGTGAAATCCGGTCCAGCGACCGTGTTCGAAGTTCTTGTCCGCGACCTCGGCGAACGCGGTGGGCTCGTGGCACGCCGCGCAGCTTCCGCCCGGCGTCTTCAGCAACTCCGCGTCGTACCGCTTGAAGAACCCCGAGTGCGCGTCCTCGTGGCATCCCTCGCAGAGCTGCACGGTGCCGCGGAACAGGCGTGCGCGCCCTTCCCAGGCGATGTCGTGGCAGTTTTCGCACGCCGTTTCAAGATGCGATCCGGTGAGCGGCAGGGCGGTTTCGGCGTGTTTCTGAACGGTGAAGGCGTGCGGCTCGAAACGGAGGCGGTCGTGGCAATCGACGCACTGCTTTTGGTTGTCGCCCCGGAGGAACTGTCCGCCGTGGGGGTCCTTGTGGCAAGACGCGCATGCGTCGGCCGTGCGACCCGGGTAGCGCTCGGCGAACGTTTCCA
>JAZFYD010000110.1:0-12817 GCA_036443405.1 Planctomycetota bacterium | reverse complement strand
AACCGGACGCAAACGCGGAAGGGTGACGCGGGGAGTTTGACGGGACGCACCGCAGCGGGGAGACTCCGCAACCGTGTCCTTACTCGTCGTCGGAACCCTCGCTTACGACACCGTCGAAACCCCTTCGGGCAAGGCCGAAGAGGTGCTGGGCGGTGCCGCCACCTACTTCTCCTACGCAGCCTCGTTCTTCGGGCCCGTGCGGCTGATGAGCGTCATTGGTGCGGACTTCCGCCCCGAGGACCGCGAACTGCTCGCCGGCCGCGGCGTTGACCTCGGCGGGCTGCATGTCGAGCCGGAAGGCCGCACGTTCCGGTGGGCCGGCCGCTACGAGGGCGATATGAACGTCGCGGAGACGCTGGATACGCAGCTCAACGTCTTCGCCGACTACGCACCGAAGGTGCCCGAGCCCTTTGCGGACTCGCGCTACGTGTTTCTCGCCAACTCGCCGCCAGCGATGCAGGCGCACGTGCTCGACCAGGTTTCGGACGACGCCTTCACGGTCATGGACACCATGAACCTCTGGATCGACATCGCGCGCGAGGAACTCGACGCGGTCTTGCAGCGCGTCGATCTCCTGATCATCAACGACCAGGAGGCGCGCATGCTTGCGGGGGAGTCCTCGCTGATCAAGGCCGGTCGCGCGATTCTGGAGCAGGGGCCGAACGCGGTCATTGTGAAAAAGGGCGAGCACGGCGCGTTCCTGTTCTCGCGCGAGTTCTTCTACGCCATCCCGGCCTACCCGGTGGAAACGGTCGTGGATCCGACCGGCGCTGGCGACAGCTTCGCGGGCGGCCTCATGGGCTATCTCGCGAGCGAGGATCGCGTGGACGAGGCGTCGCTGAGAGCAGCCATGCTGTACGGCAGCGTGGTCGCGTCGTTCAACGTGCAGGATTTCAGCCTGGGCCGTTTCAAGGAGATCGAGCGGGCCCAGATCGACGAGCGCTTCCAGGAGATGCTGCGTTTCACGGCGCACCCGTAAGCCCGTCGCCGGGTAGGTTTTTCCGTGCGTCTGTTTTGGGCCGTTGTGCTTCCCGAGGACCTGCGGCGCCGATTGGCCGCCCAGGGAAACGGTGTACGCGGTCTCCGGCAGACCCGCCTCGACTCCCTGCACCTGACGCTGCGCTTTTTGGGCGACATCGAGGACCCCGAGCCCGCAATCGCGGCCGGGCGGCGCGCCGCCGCTGAACATGAGCCGTTCGCGCTCGAGTTCCAGGGACTCGGGGTGTTCCCCCAGCCGGGCCGCGCGCGGGTGTTCTGGGCGGGTTTGGGGGCCGGCGCGGAGGCCGTGACGGCGTTGGCGGCTTCCTTGGAAACCGAGCTCGTGGCCGAGGGGTTGGCGCCCGCGGGGCGGCCTTGGCGCGGTCATGTGACCTTGGGCCGTTTCCGGTCGCCCGCTCCGGTGAATCCGGCGCTTTTGGACCCGGACGAGGTCTTTGGAACCGCGCCCGTGGACCGCATCGTGCTCCTCGAATCCCACCTGGTCGCTGGCGGCGCACGGCACGTCCCGCTTCAAGAACTGTCCCTACTTCGTGGCTAACTAAGGGACCCGCTTGCTACCGCTTGCGAGGTATTCATGTCGGCTCAGCGCAGTGGGCGTGTCGTCGGCGTGGATTCCAAAACGGAGGAGAACCAATGGTCGAGCGCAACCGCCTCGCGAGGCAAAAATCGGGCAGCCGCGCCCCCAAGGATGAGTCGAAGCGCAAGAGCGACGCTCTCGGTTTCGCGCTCAGCCAGATCGAGAAGCAATACGGCAAGGGCGCGATCATGCGCCTCGGCGGCAAGGCGGTGCAGCCGATCAACGGGATCTCCACCGGTGCGCTCTCCCTGGATGTCGCGCTCGGTGGGCGGGGAATGCCGCGCGGCCGCATCGCCGAGATCTTCGGCCCGGAGGCCTCGGGTAAGACGACGCTTTGCAGCCACTTGGTGGCCGAGGCGCAAAAAAACGGCGGCACCGCTGCCTTCATCGACGCCGAAAACGCATATGACCCGGCGTATGCGCGCAAGATCGGTGTCAACCTCGACGACCTGCTCATCAGCCAGCCGGATACGGGCGAGCAGGCGCTCGAGATCACCGAGATGCTCGTGCGTTCCAGCGCCGTGGACATCATCGTGATCGACTCGGTGGCGGCGCTTGTGCCCAAGGCCGAGATCGAGGGCGAGATGGGCGATGTCCACATGGGACTGCAGGCGCGCCTCATGAGCCAGGCGCTGCGCAAGCTCACCTCAGCGGTGGCGCGCAGCAAGACGGCGCTCGTCTTCACCAACCAGTTGCGCGAGAAGATCGGCGTCATGTTCGGGAGCCCCGAGACGACACCCGGTGGACGTGCGCTGAAATACTACGCCTCGATCCGCATCGACCTGCGCCGGATCGGAATGATCAAGGACGGCGACGTCGTGGTCGGAAACCGTGTGCGCGCCAAGGTGGTCAAGAACAAGATCGCGCCGCCGTTTCGCCAGACCGAGTTCGACATCCTCTTCAACCAGGGCATTTCGAGCGAGGGAGATCTCATCGACCTGGCGGTCGACGCCGGCGTCATCGCCAAGCAGGGTTCCTGGTACAGCCACGGTAAGACGCGCCTGGGCCAGGGCCGCGAGCGTGTGCGCACGTTCTTCATGGAAAACTCCGATCTGATGGGGACGATTCGCGCGGAGGTGTTGACGGCTCTCGGGGTGGACACCTCTCCGGTGACCGAGGAAGCCGAGGGCGGCGCCGACGCCGACGCCCCGATGCCCGAGGAAGGCGGCGGGGAACTCGGGAATGGCAGCAATCGGGTCAGCGGCAAAGAGGCCCCGCCTCGGCGCCGGTGATCCGCGCCCGTAATTTCTCTGCTCAACGGCTTACGCCGTTGAAGCCGCGTTTGGCCTTACATACGGGCGGGGCGGTCCTTCGCGGGATCGCCGCGCTCGTTCTGGCCGGGATACCGAGTTGCATGCTGAATCCAAGCCGCGACGCGGAACCGGCTACGGTCACGATCGAGCTGTTCAACCGTTCCGGGTCACCGGTTACCGGGGCGCTGATGCGCTTCGACCGGGAACTCAAGCGGGTGGACCGAAGCTCGTCGCGCGGGTTCCCGGACGTGGATCTGCGCATGTCGCCCGCGGACACGCTGCGCCTATCGGGTGGCACTCTGCAGCCTGGGGAGACCGCGCACTACGAGGTGGAGGGCGTCGATGGGCCTCCGCAGTTGCTGGAGGGGCGCTGGATCGAAGGGGACGCCGCCGGGCGCGAGTTTGGCCGCGGCGAATTCAGGATCGAGTGACGCGTGCCGGCGGTTCCGCGGCTCGGAATCGCGCCACCCCCGCGCGCGAACGATGACCGAGAGGGCATAATGCGCACGATCGTCCCGCGTTTTGGGCGGGGCGACGAAAGCACGGATCATGAAACCCGACGAACTGCGCGAAGCCTACCTCTCGTTTTTTGAGAGCAAGGGCCACACGCGTTATCCCAGCGACTCGCTCGTTCCCGAAAACGACCCCACGCTCCTGTTCACCGGAGCCGGCATGAACCAGTTCAAGGAGATGTTCCTTGGCATCGGGAACCTGCCGTTTTCTCGCGCGACGACCTCGCAGAAGTGCTTTCGCACGGGTGACCTTGACAACGTCGGGCGCACGTATTACCACCAGACGTTTTTCGAGATGTTGGGCAACTTCAGCTTCGGGGATTACTTCAAGAAGGAGGCGATCACCTGGCAGTGGGAGTTCCTCACAGAGGTCCTGAAGATCCCGCAGGAGCGTCTCACCGTTTCCGTCTACAAGGACGACGACGAGGCGTTCGACATCTGGCACAAAGACGTCGGCGTCCCAAAGGACCGCATTTGGCGCCTCGGTGCGAAGGACAACTACTGGCCGGCCAATGCGCCAGAGAACGGCCCGAACGGACCGTGCGGACCGTGCTCGGAGGTGTTTTACGACTTCGGCTCGCCGGGCGAGGAAGGGGACCCCGAGGCCGGACGCTACAGCGAAATCGGCAATCTCGTCTTTACGCAGTACAACCGCGTCGGCAAGAACGAACTTGAACCGCTCGCGCAGAAGAACATCGACACGGGCATGGGGTTCGCGCGCATCCTTGCCGTGTTGAACGGCGTGCGCAGCAACTTCGAAACGGAATTGTTCCTGCCGATCATCCGCGCGATCGCGAAGATCGCGGACGTCGAATACACCTACGAGCACGAATTCGGCCAGCAGGTGCGCCGCATCGCGGAACACACACGCGCCGCGGTGTTTTTGATCGCGGCCGGCGTCAAGCCGTCCAACGAGGGCCGCGGGTATGTCGTGCGCCGCATCTTGCGCCGCGCGATTCGCGACGGCATCGCGCTTGGCATCGAGCGGCCGTTTCTGCACGAACTCGTGGACGCGGTACTCGACGTGATGGGCGTGGCCTATCCGGAGATTGAAACCGCGGCCGGCGCGGCACGGGCGTTTCTCAAGGCCGAAGACGAGACCTTTCGCGCGACCTATCACACGGGCATCGCGCTCCTGGAGAAGGAGCTCGCACGTCTGGAGGCTTCCGGCGAGAAGACCCTCGACGGCAAGACTGCGTTTGTTCTTTACGACTCGCACGGGTTCCCGCTCGAGCTGAGCGAGGAGATTTGTCGCGAACGCGGGATATCTGTCGATCGCGCTGCGTTCGACAAACACATGGCCGAGCAGCGCGAGCGCAGCCGCGAACGTTCGGCGATGAAGGGCGAAGTGTTCGTCGCCACGGCGATCACCGCGTTCAAACGGGACGTGGCCCCCACGGAATTTGTCGGCTACGGGCAAACCGACGCGGAATCCGAAGCGGTGGTCCTCCTGCGCGCCGACGAACAGGCGGACCGGCTCGACGAGGGCGAGGAGGGCCGCCTCGTCATCAAGGCGACCCCGTTTTATGCGGAGTCCGGCGGACAGGTCGGGGATGCCGGCACGATCGAGACCAAAAACGGCGTGTTCCGTGTCACCGACACCAAGAAGAGCGAAGGGTATTTCCTGCACAGCGGTGTGATGGAACGCGGCACGATCTCGCGGGGCGAAAAGGTCGCGTTGCATGTCGATGGGGCTCGGCGCGCTGCGATCACTCGCAACCACTCCGTGACGCACCTCTTGCACGCGGCGTTGCGCGCGATCCTCGGCACCCACGTCGCGCAGGCCGGATCGATGGTCGGACCCGACCGCATGCGCTTCGATTTCACCCACACACAGCCGGTGAAACGCGATGAGTTGCGTGCGCTGGCGGAGTGGGTCAACGCGGAGATCCTCAAGAACTCGGACGTCGAAACCGCGGAGATGCCGATCGCGGAGGCCAAGGCGGCCGGCGCGATGGCGCTGTTCGGCGAGAAATACAGCGACGTGGTTCGCGTGGTGACCATCGGTGAACATTCGATGGAGCTCTGCGGCGGCATCCACGTCGGCGGGAGCGCCGAGGTGGGCGCGGGCCTCATCACCCAGGAGACGTCGGTGGCCGCGGGCGTGCGCCGGATCGAAATGGTGACCGGCGGGGGGGCCGTGACCCTGGCGAACGCCCGGGAGGGTGCGCTGCTCGAGTTGGCGGCCTCGCTCAAGACCAACGTGGACAGCCTGGCGCCGCGGGTGACCTCTTTGCAACAGGAGATCCGGGAGCTCAAGAAGGCGGATCAGCAGCGGCGGCGCGAGAGCGGTGGCGAGGTCGCGGAACAGCTGCTCAAGAGCGCGGTGTCCGTCCCGGGCGACTCCGGCGACGTGAAGCTCCTGGTCGCGGCCGTGGACGGCGACGACGTGCCGACCCTGCAGGCGCTGGCGGACGAGGTCCGCAAGCGGGCCGGGGAATGCGCTCTGATGCTGGCCGGTCGCGGCGAAAGCGGAACGGCGCTGGTGGCGTCGGCCACGGATGGGGCGATCCGGGCCGGTCTCAGGGCCGGCGACATGCTCAAGGACCTTGCCGGGCGCCTGGGCGGAAAGGGCGGCGGACGGCCCCAGACGGCTCAGGGCCGCGCTCCCGTGGGAGTCGATCTGGACGAAGCGCTCGACGGTCTCCGCAACACCCTGCAAAACACGATCTCCGGAGGCGGCTCGTCGCGTTGACAGCCCCTATGCAGCGGGCTATCTTGCTGGGCTTCAAAACGCAGCCCCTCCGAGAACGGTAGGGCTCGCCGGGAAGGATCCATGGCAGTTCCCAAGAGAAAGACCTCGCACGCCCGCACGCGGACCCGGCGCGCCCATCTGGCGCTCACACGGGCGAAGCTGACGCCCTGTCCGCGCTGCAATACGCAAAAGCTGCCGCATCGCATCTGCGCGAGCTGCGGCTACTACAACGAAAAGATCCAGATCGAGGTCGAGGAGTAGGACTCTTGCGCGTCGCGATAGATGCGATGGGCGGAGACCATGCCCCGGCCGAACTGGTTGCGGGTGCGATCGAAGCCGTGTCGGGCGGTCACATCGAAGTGGCACTCGTCGGTGACGAGGCGAGCATTCGTGCGGAACTCGATTCGCGCGGCGGCTGCCCCGACGGCATCTCCGTGGTTCATGCGTCCGATGTGGTCCGTGGCCACGAGAGCCCGGTCGACGCGATCAGGAAGCGGCCGGACACCTCGATCCTGCGCACGATCCAACTCGTCGGCGAAAAGGCGGCGGATGCGTGCGTGTGCGCCGGATCCACCGGGGCCGCTGTCGCCGCGGCCATGATGACGCTCCACCGTCTGCCCGGCGCGCGACGCCCCGGGATCGCGGTGCCGTTTCCCGCAAACAACCGCAACGGGGTCTGCCTGTTGTTGGATGTGGGCGCGAACCCGCACTGCCGCCCGGTCCATCTCGCTCAATACGCCATCATGGGCTCCGCGTACTACCGCGCGATGTTCGGTGAGGCGGAGCCCCGCGTCGGCTTGCTCAACATCGGGCAGGAGGAAGGCAAGGGCACCAGCCTGGTGAGACAGGCCACCCAGGCGCTGCGCAGCGAACCGGTCAATTTCGTCGGCAACATCGAAGGGCGCGATCTCTTCGGAGGGGCCGTCGAGGTCGGCGTGTCCGATGGATTTGTCGGCAACATCATCCTCAAGGCCGCGGAAGGATTCGCGGAGGTACTGCTCGGTCAGGTGGCCCGTCAGGTGGGCGAGAGCAACCCAGCGCTGTTGCAGGATCTCAAACGGCGCGTGGACTACGCGGAGTACGGCGGAGCGCCGCTTCTCGGGGTCAACGGTGTCGTCATGATCTGCCACGGCCGCTCCAAAGCGCGTGCGATCGGAAACGCGATCCGCGCGGCCGCGAAGGCCGTCGAACAGGACATCAACTCCCACATCGTGCGCGGGCTCAACGAGGAAAGCGCCGGCATTCAATCGTGAGCCTCGCGGTACTTTGCCCCGGCCAGGGCGCCCAGAAGATCGGAATGGCGTCTCCGTGGACGGATCGGTCCCAGGCGGCGCGCGATGTGTTCCAGCGCTGCTCGGATGCCCTCGATCTCGACCTGCACGCCCTGTGCGAGGAAGGCCCCGCGGAGAAGCTGACTCGCACCGACGTGTGCCAGCCGGCGATCCTCGCCGTTTCCGCCGCCTCGCTCGCGGCGTTGGAGGAAGACGGCGCGCTGAATCGCGAGGATGTCGGTGCGGCTCTTGGTTTGAGCCTCGGCGAATACACGGCGCTCTACGTCGCCGGAGTTTTATCGCTGGAGGACGCCGTCAAACTCGTGCGGCTGCGCGGCATCGCCATGCAGGATGCGAGCGAGTCCCCCAAGAGTGGACTCACGAGTCTGATCGGTATCGACAGGGATGGGGCGCAGGCGATCTGCGACGAGGCACGGGACGACGGCGTCTGCGTGGTCGCGAACCTGAACTGCCCCGGGCAAGTCGTCATCAGTGGCGATCTCGACGCGCTCACGCGAGCGGAGTCGATCGCGGAGGAGAGGAAGCTCGCTCGCGCAGTTCGTCTCGATGTCGCGGGCGCGTTCCACTCGCCGCTCATGGAGCCAGCTAGGGAACGCCTGGAGGCCGCCATCGCGGAAACCGAATTCCACGATGCCCGCTTCCCGGTTTTATCGAACGCGACGGCCGAAGCGTCCACCGACAAGAGCGTGCTGCGCGGCAATCTCGTCCGCCAGCTGACCTCGCCGGTTCTGTTCGAGGCGTCGCTCAGAGGCGCGCTCGAGTCCGGCGTGGATCGCTTCCGCGAGTTGAGCCCCGGCCGCGTACTGGCCGGATTCATGAGGAAGATCGACAGGAAGATCGCGGTTGAGACCTCGGACGGAGGGCAGCGCTCATGAACGACTTCGAAGGCAAGGTCGCCCTCGTCACCGGCGGGTCGCGCGGCATCGGTCGTGCCATCGCCGAGGCGTTTCGCGATCGTGGCGCGTCGGTTGCCATCACGGCGACCACGAAGGAGCGCGCCGAGGAGGCCGCCAAATCGTTCGAGTCGGATTCCGTGAAGGGGTTCGGCGGCGACGCCAAGGATGTCGTCAAAGAGGTCATCGCCGCCTTCGGCCGGGTGGACGCTCTCGTCTGCAACGCCGGCATCACGCGTGACCGGTTGGCCATCGGGATGTCCAAGGAGGACTGGGACGATGTCATGGACACCAACGTGTCGGGCGCGTTCCGGATGATCCAGGCGTGTTACCGCCCGTTCATGAAGCAGCGGAGCGGGCGGATCGTGACCCTCGGTTCCGTGGTCGGCCTCACCGGCAACGCTGGGCAGGCCAACTACGCGGCCAGCAAAGGCGCGATGATTTCGCTCACCCGCAGCTTCGCCAAGGAGCTCGGGTCGCGAAACGTCACGGCGAATGTCGTGGCGCCGGGCTTCATTGCAACCGATATGACAAAAACGCTGGGCGACGAGGCCGCCAACATGGCGGCCAAGGCATGCCCGCTCAAACGAGTTGGAACCCCGGAGGATGTGGCCGCGCTCGTCCTCTTTCTCGCGTCGGATGCCGCCTCGTACGTCACCGGTCAGGTGATTTGCGTCGACGGCGGCATGACGATTGGCGGGGGCTGGTAGCTGCGCGGCTGGAACGATACACTTTCGACGCCCGCCGATGAGGCGGGAACACCAATGGAGAATGATCCATGGCTGAGGATCCCAAGAAGATAGAAGAGCGCGTCATCGAGATCGTCTGCGAGCAGATGGGTGCGAGTCGCGACAAGATCACCGCCGAGACGACGTTTATCAACGATCTCGGTGCGGACAGCCTCGACACGGTCGAGCTTGTGATGGAGTTCGAAGACGAATTCGATCTGAACATCCCGGACGAAGACGCCGAGAAGATTCAGTCCGTCGGCGACGCGATCACGTACATCACCGGGAACAGCAAGTAGGGCCGACATGAGTGGCCGCCGCGTCGCCATAACAGGCGTGGGCGCCATCTGCGCCCTCGGGAACGACCTGAATACCATCTGGCCCGCCGTCAAGGCGGGCCGGAGTGGTAGTACGTCGATTACCCGCTACGACGTCTCCGATGTGACGGTCAAGATCGCGTGCGAGGTGAAGGATTTCGACGCGCAGGCGAAGTTCGGCCGCGACGTCAAGAAGCTCGATCTGTTCACGCAGTACGGTCTCGTCGCTTCGGACGAAGCCGTGGCCGACTCCGGGCTCGATTTTGAGAACGAAGATCCGACGAGGTGCGGAGCGATCATCGGCACCGGCATGGGCGGACTCCACGAGATCGAGCTGCAGCACCTGAGGATGCTCGATCGCGGCCCGCGCCGCGTGTCGCCGCACTTCATTCCGAAGCTGATGATCAATGCCATCGCCGGGCACGTTTCGATCCGCTACGGCCTGAAGGGGCCCAGCTACGTCACGGCTTCGGCGTGCGCGTCTGCGAGCCACGCGATGGGGTTGGCGTTTCGCTCGATCCGCGAGGGCCGCTGCGACGTCATCTTGACGGGCGGCACCGAGGCGGTCATCACGAAGCTCGCCATGAGCGGCTTCGCGAACATGAAAGCGCTGTCGACGCGAAATGACGCGCCCGAAGAGGCGTCGCGGCCGTTCGAGAAGGACCGCGACGGTTTCGTGATGGGCGAGGGCGCCGGCATATTGGTCTTCGAAGATCTCGAGCACGCGAAGGCGCGCGGCGCGAAGATCTACGCCGAGGTGAAGGGTTTCGGCATGACCGCCGATGCGCACCACATCACGGCGCCGACCCCGGCCGGCGAAGGACCGGCCGCGGCCATGCGAGAAGCGCTCGAGGACGGCCAAGTGGATCCGGAGCGCGTGAACTACATCAACGCGCACGGAACCTCGACCTCACTCAACGATGCCGCAGAAACACGCGCGATCCGGACCGTGTTCGGCGACCACGCGGACAAACTCGCGGTCAACTCCTCGAAATCGATGATCGGGCACCTCATGGGAGCGTCCGGCGGTGTCGAGATGGCGCTCTGCGCGCACATGACGCGCGAGAACGTGTTGCATCCGACGATCAACTACGAGACGCCGGATCCGGACTGCGACCTGGACTACGTGCCGAACGAGGCGCGCGACCTCCAGATCGACCACGCGCTCTGCAACTCGCTCGGTTTCGGCGGACACAACGTCTCGATCCTGTTTGCGCGATACGACGGCTAGGGGATCGGGGCGGATCGAGGGGATTAGCGGACCCGTGAGCCTCGACAAAGCCCTTTTCTCACGTCTCGAAGAGTTGGGCCAGAGCGACTTCCTCGAGCACTACGCCGCTCAGAATGTGCAGTCGCAGGAGCGTCTGGCGGCGCAGCTCGAGAGGTTCGACCTCGCGCTCCTGGAAGGAATCCTCTCCGGCGACCGGATCGCCGAGGAACGCATGGGCGAGGTGACCCCGGTCCCGTATGTCGCCGCATCGGAACGGACTTCGGCGGATGCGGTCGCGGCGGGCGAGCAGGGGCTCAGGGATGGCAAGGTCGCGTTTGCGCTCCTGGCCGGCGGGCAAGGCAGCCGCTTGCGCTGGAACGGACCCAAGGGCACGTACCCGATCGGTCCCGCGCCGGAGTCCACGCGCACGCTCTTTCAGATCCTTACGGAAAAGCTGTTGAAGGCGCAGGAGCGCTACTCGGTGTTGCCGCCGCTCGCGGTCACGACCTCGGGCGGAACCGATGCGGCGATCAAGGCGTTTTTCGAAACCAACGACTGCTTCGGGTACGACCGCGCCAAGTTGCGGTTCGCGTGCCAGAGCTCGCTGCCCGCGTTGGACGAACAAGACCGATTCATGCTCCACACCCCGGAACGCATCTTCACGAGCCCGGACGGGCACGGTGGCGCGATCCGGGCGCTCGAGGTGACCGGTGCGCTCGAGGCGTGGCAGGAGGCCGGGATCGAGGCTGTCGTCACGTTCCAGATCGACAACCCGCTGCTCCATGTGACGGACCCCGATTTCATCGGGCGCCTTCTGCTCGGCGGCGCCCCGATCGCGACGAAGATCGTGCTGAAGACCGATGAGTCCGAGCGCGTCGGTGTCGTCGCCGCGGTGGGCGGCCACCCCGCGATCGTCGAGTACTCCGAGATCAGCGAGGAGGCATCCACGCGGCGCGACCCCGACGGCGCGCTGACCTTCCGGCTCGGCTCGATCGCGGTGCATGCGTTCACGCTGCCGTTTCTCCGGCGCGGGCTGGCGGCGGATCTGCCGCTGCACGTCGCGAAGAAGGCGATCTTGTGCCTCAACTGGGAAGGGGCGCTCTGCGAGCGGATGGGCCGAAAGTACGAGCGTTTCCTGTTCGATCTGTTCCCGGCCGCCAGATCGGTGTTGCCGGTCGAGGTCTCGCGGGAGCGTGAGTTCGCGCCGGTCAAGAGCGTCGACGGCGCGGACACACCCGCCGCGGCGCGCGCCGCCCTCGATGCGGAGTACCGGCGCTGGTATTCCGAGGCCGGCGTCGCCCCGCCCGTCTCGCCGGAGTCCCCGGACGCCCCGTTCGACCTCTCCCCGCTCACGGCCGAGGGTCCCAGCGACCTGTTAGCGTCGTAGCCGATCTCTACATAGAGACGGACGTGCGAGCGCGTGGCCTCTGTCCGCGGCGCACCCAGGCGGAGTTCGAAGATGCGGGATGCGGGCTTGTGCAGCGTGGCGGTGTTATGGGGCGGGTTCGGCCGCGAGCGGGAGATCTCGTGTATCTCGGGGCGTCAGGTCCTGAAGGGGCTGGACCGGGAGAGGTTTCGCCCCGTGTCCGTCGAGATTCGTGAGGATCGCCGCTGGTCGATCGAGGGTGAAGAGCCCAAACCCGCGTGGGAAGCCGTCGGAGAACTCGGCACGCGATGCGACGTCGCGTTTGTCGCTTTGCACGGTCCGTTCGGCGAGGACGGGACGCTGCAGGGATTCTTGGAGACCGCCGGCATGCCCTATGTCGGCAGCCGTGTCGCCGGTTCGGCGTTGGCGTGCGACAAAATCCGCACGAAGCGCTTGCTCGAACAGGCGGGCATGGCGACGGCGCGCGACCTGGTTCTCACTCCGGATGATCCGCGGATCGACGAGGTCGGCGGCACGCTCGGGTACCCGGTGTTCGCCAAACACCCGCGCGAGGGATCGAGCCTCGGGATGCGCTGCGTGGATGACGCCGCATCGCTGCGCGCAGCTGTGGCGGAGTTCGCGTCCGCTGAGGAGGAGGGACGTGTGCTCGTCGAGGAGGCGCTCACGGGCGCCGAGGTGACGGCGGCGGTGCTCGAGAACGAATCGGGCGAACCCGAAGCGTTGCCGCTTGTGCTCATCGAACCGCGCGGCGGTTTTTTCGACTTCGAATCCAAGTACACCAAGGGCGGCGCCGAGAAGATCTGTCCCGCGCCTCTGCAAGCGGACGTCGCGGCGCGGATCCGGGCGACCGCGCTTGATGCGCATGAGCGCCTGGGGCTGCGGCACATGTCGCGTTCCGCTTTCATGGTGTCACCGACCGGGGCGTGTCGGTGTCTGGAGATCAATACGATCCCC
>JAZFYD010000109.1:0-44670 GCA_036443405.1 Planctomycetota bacterium | reverse complement strand
AGGTGCTCGCGCGCCCGGAGATCGTGCGCTTTCTGATCGAGCCGAGCGGACGGCAGGTAGCGGATGCCGGCGCGGTCTTGCAGGGGCTCGTGACCAAGTACCCGGACACGGTCGGCGCCGACTACGCGCGCGTGGTGCTCGGCGGAGTGTTCGCGCGGGGCTATTTGAAGGGCAAAGAGTTTTCCCGCGATCTCGATCTCGCGTCCCGCTACTTGGAAGGCGCGATGACTCGGAATCCGGTGCTCGGACGAGACGCGGCCCGCGAACTCGACAGGATCCACAAGGAGACGGGCAAGACGGAGAAGAGCGCGCAGACGTGGAGCGCGCTTGCGGCGCGTTTTCCCGACGCCGCCAATTGGCCGGGTTGGTCGCTGGAGGCTCCGGCCGGCAAGAACGAAAAGTAAGGCGCCCAGTCAGGGAACGGTCACGACGGCGACCGGCAGGAATTCGCGGTCGAACCGCTCGACGAACTCGCGAAGCAAGATCCGCACGCTGGGTTTCACGGTTTTCTTGTAGGTCTTGCCCTTGAAGCGGATCTCGACTCTGCGGCCTTCGGCCCACATCTCGGGTTCAAGCAGGATGCGGAACTTCCCGACGAGACGCCCCTTCGCCTCGAAGCGTCCCCGGGCCGTCATCGTCACGGTGAGTGACGCCGTCCGTTCGTCGATCTGCCGTTGCCGGTAGCCGCGTTTTTGCGCTTCGCTCATGGCCGCCCACTCCCGTGCCGGAACCTGCGGCGTAAACGTCTCCCTGACCTTCCGATCGGTGCGCACGATCTCGAGCCAGAACGACCGTGTTCCCGTCTTGTTCGCGACCGCGCGGCGAACGGTGGCCGGCGCGCCGAGCCGCACCGCCGTGTCCAACCAGTCCACCCACTCGACGGCCCCGAACTCGAACGAGTGGCCGAGTTCGGGGAACTCGATCAGTTTGGCGTCCGCTGCGTGACGGTGTTTGAGTTGCTGAAAGGCCCAACGCAGATTCGCGAGCAGCAGCGGGTGATCTCCCGAGCCCTGCAGGTCGCGAATGGGGAGGTGCACGACGTTGTCGAGGTAGCGCAGGTTGTTTTGGCCGTTCTGCATCGTGATGCGCGGCCCGCCGATCATCGGAATGCAACCCGCCCAGAGATCCGGGTGGCGCAGCGCGAGGTCCCAGGAAAGGTGCCCGCCACGACTCACGCCGGTGACGTAGATGCGGTTCTCGTCGATGTGAAACCGGCGTCGTGCCCAGCGCAGCGCCGCAAGCGCGGCGGCCCGCTCGCGCCGGCTGAATCCGTAGCCGACATTCGCGCCGGCTTCCGTTGGGGCCACCACGATCATCCCGAGGCTGTCCGCCACGCGACGCCACATGCCCATCTGGTGGGTGCCTTCACCGCCGCTTCCGTGCAGGCCCAGCATCAGGGGCGACTTGGCTTCCGGGTCGTAATCGCGCGGTACGTAGTAGTGGAGATCCGTCTCCTCCCTCTTGCCATCCACCACGAGGCGAGCGCTCTCGAACTGTTGTCCTTCCTCCGCCGCGGCGCGGGGGCGCAGTCCCTTCATCGCGGCGCGCCATTGGTCCAGCGTGACCTCCCGTTTCGCGAGGTCATCCGCCGCGGCCCGGCGCTCCTTCGGCGTCGGTAGATCGATCGCGGCCGCGAGCGCTTCGGTCAGCGCCTTGTTGGGTGTGTTGGGCGGCGTGTCGTTCAGCCCGTCGTCGTCGGCGCGGGCAGCGGCTGCGATCGCCAAAAGAGCGGTGAGGAACCAGGTCAGCCGAGTCATGGGAAAAGAGACGTGCACCGTCAGGATTGCAAACGCACGCGCCGGTCCGAATTCCGTCGCGCGCAGCAAAGAACTACCACCGCAGCGGCGCACGGACCAAACTGGCGGCCCGTGAAGACCGCGCACGACATCCTGGCGCTGATCCATGTGCCGCTTGGATTTGCCGCCCTGACGCTGTTTTGGGTCGCGATTTCGAGCCGCAAGGGCGGGCGCGTCCATCTCGCGTCCGGTCGTTGGTTCGCCCGGGCGGTCTACGGGATCTGCGCCAGCGCCGTCTTGATGTCGCTGGCGACGCTTCAGGATCCGTTGGGGATCGCGGCCCCGGGGCGCACGCTGACCCCCGTGCAAGCGACGGCGATCGTGGACGCCTCGCGGGCGAGTTCGTTTTTCCTGATGTTTCTCACGCTGGTCAGCCTCGCGACGACGCGCCACGGTGTCATGGTGGTTCGAACGCGTCGCGATCCCTACGCGATCCGCACGCCGGCGCACATCGGCCTGAGTGTGGTGACGTTGCTGTCGGGATTCGGCATGGTCGTGTACGCGCTCGCGCTTCCCGGCTCGAACGCCGGGCTCTTTTATGCGATGAGCCCACTCGGGTTCATCGTCGGCGGAATCAACCTGCACCATCTCGCACGCCCGGCCCGCGAACCGCGCGCGTGGTTCTTCGAGCACATCGGCGCGATGATCGGCGGCGGCATCGCCGTGCACACGGCCTTCCTGGTGCTCGGACTGAACCGTCTCGTGGATCTCGGCCTCAGCGGGGGGGCCGCGTTCATCCCCTGGGTCGCGCCGACGATCCTCGGGCTGCCCGCGATCTTCTTTTTCTCACGCCACTACCGGAAAAAGTTCGCCGGCGTTGGAGGACGGGAGGGGCCGCCGGCGTGAGAGGGGTATGAGGAGCCGAAGACGGGCTCGGAGTAGAATCCGCGCGCTGTGACTGCGCGCATCCTCCCCCTCGTTCTTGTTCTCTCCTCTCTCGTCGCGGCCGAGGCGCCGGCGACTCCGACGAAGTGGCTGGTCCTGACCGCGGTGGATGCGAGGTTTCGTGCGCCGTTTCTGACCGACGCGGTCTTTCAACGCTATCTGCTCGACCCCGAGTCGCCGCCGCCCGAGGCGGGTTTCAAGGTCGCGGCCAAAAACGGAAAGCTGGCCGCCTGGGCCTTGGCGGAGCAAAACGAAAAGGGCGAGTTCGTAGGCGCGCCCGGGCGCATCGCATACGCGTTCGCCTCGGTCGAATCCGACTCGGATCAGATCGTGATGTGCGAGCTCCGCGGCGGGTCGCGCTTTTACGTGAACGGTGTTCCCTACGCGGGCGATGTGTACCGACTGAATCGCAGCGCGTTTCCGATCGCGATGCGAAAGGGAGCCAACCGCGTCTTCGTAGCCGGTATGCGCGGCGGGCGATTCAACCTGAGGTTCGCGCCGGCCAAGGGACCGGTGTATGTCGAAACACGCGGTCTGATCCGCGACGACGTGATCGGCGGCGGCGATCGGCCGCGATTTGCGCGGTTACGGGTGTGGAACACGACCACCGGTCCGCTCGATATCGCGGGCGAGCCCGTACCGTCGCGCGCCTCGACGGTGGTGGATGTGCCGATGGCGGTCGATGCGGCAGAGACGAACAAGATCGCCTATGAGATTTCGGTGCGAGCGCCGGGCGCGGCCGCGCCGACGCCGGTGACGGGCAGCATCGACATCAAACCGAAAAAGAACGCGCGTCACTACCGCCGCACGTACGTGTCCGCGATCGACGGAACGCGGCAGGAGTACTCCATCGTGCCGCCCGCGGACGATGCGACGGGAAGCGGGGGTCCCAAGGGCCTCGTGCTCTCGCTGCACGGTGCGGGTGTGCACTGCCCGTCCCAGGCGAACTCCTACGGACCGAAGCCGGATCTCTGGATCGTCGCGGCGACCAACCGGGGACGTTTCGGTTTCGATTGGCAGGACTGGGGCCGGCTCGATGCGTACGAAGCGCTGGGAGATGCGCTCACGGTCACCGGCGCCGACCCGAGCCGGTTGTATCTGACCGGCCACTCGATGGGCGGGCACGGAACGTGGCATCTCGCGGCCAACGATCCGGACCGTTTCGCGGCGATCGCGCCGAGCGCGGGTTGGGTCAGTTTTCACACGTACGCCGGGGAGCGTGAGACCGGCAAGTGGACCAACCTGTGGCACGCGGCCGACGGCAGCTCCAACACGCTCGGCCTGATCGACAATCTGAAACAACTGCCGATCTACATCATCCACGGCGAGAAGGATGACAACGTGCCGGCGGATCAGGCGCGCAAGTTGATCGCGGCGTTGAAGAAGGCCGGGGCCGATCCCAAGTCGCACTTTGCACCCGGCAAAGGCCACTGGTGGGGCGGCAACCGCGGGCAGGGTGCGGATTGCGTCGACTGGCCGCCGGCGTTCGACATGTTCCGGCGCACGCGGGTGTCGAAGAGCTCGGCGGAGATCGAGTGGGTCGGTGCGGATCCGGGCATCGATTCGAAGCACTTCTGGGCGGGCGTGCAGCAGCCGCTCGTGTACGGCGAACCGTTCGAGGTGCGCGGTCGCTTGCGCGGCGAGAACAACGTTCCTTCGGCAACGACCAAAAACGTGCGCGTCTTGACGCTCGATCTCTCCGGACCGGTCGAGATCGATGGCCAGCGGATCGAGGAACACCTCGGACGCTTCCAGCGGGATGAAGGGACGTGGCGTACGGCCGAGATTCGGTCCGGCGAAAAGAGCCCGGACCGCTGCGGTCCGTTCAAGCGCGCGTTCAACAACCGGTTCGTGATGGTCTACGGGACAAAAGGGAACGAAACGGAGAACCGTGTGCTCTACGAACGCGCCCGATACGACCTGCACGTCTGGTCGTATCGCGGCCGCGGCTGCGCGCCGCTGCTCAGCGACACGGAGTATCTCGCTCGGAGAGATTCGAACTTCACGGGGCGCAATGTGATCCTCTACGGCAACCAAGACACCAACGGCGCCTGGTCGGACGTACTTCCGAAGTCTTGCCCCGTCACTGCCAAGCGCGGCAAGCTCACGCTGCGTGGCAAGGAATTCGTCGGAGACGACATTGGCGCCACCTTTGTCCAACCGCGTCAGGGTGGCCGCGCGCTCGTCGGCGTGTTTGCCGACACGGGTCCCAAAGGCGCACGTCTCGGGAACACGCTGCTCACGTTCGTGTCCGGCGTCGGTTATCCCGACTTCGCTGTGTTCACATCCAAGATCCTGGAGGACCGCGACGCCGGCGTACTAGCCGCGGGTTGGTTCGATCACGCCTGGCGCTGATCGCCAGCCCGTGATGCAAGTTCCGCAACTTCACCCGCTCCAACGGCGTCAGCCGTTGGGCCAGCAACAATATTGAGCTGAAGCCGCTGGCTTCGGTCCGCTCCAACGGCGTCAGCCGTTGGGCCAGCAACAATATTGAGCTGAAGCCGCTGGCTTCGGCTCAATACCCGCGCCCGAGATTGACGCGGTTGGGCATCTGCTCGCCGGATGCCGCCGCGTTGAGCAGTAACGCCAGATGGGCCGCTCGCAGCGTGTCCGTGAGGTCGGTGATGCCACCCCGGTGCGGACTCATCACGACGTTGTCGAGTTCGTGAAACGGCAGCGTGCAAGGCCACGTGGAATCGCGGTCCGCTTCGGTCTTGGGGTACCGGTACCAGACATCCAAACCGGCGGCCGCGACGCGACCGCTCTTGAGCGCCATGTAGAGCGCCTCTTCGTCCACGACGGGGCCGCGACCGACATTGACGAGGACGGCGCCCTTGGGCAGCAGCGCCAGTTCCGGTGCCCCGATGAGGCCACGGGTTTCTTCCGTGTCCGGCAGCGTGCAGAGCACGACGTTCGCTCGCGGCAGCAGAAGATCGAGATCTTCCGGGCCGTGAATCTCATCCGGAAGGTCGCTGAACGAAAGCGGCCCGCCGCGACGCACGGCGACGACCCGCATGCCGAGCGCGCGCGCGCTGCGGGCGATCCGCCGGCCGACCGCGCCGTAGCCGAGCAACAGCAGGGTCCGGCCTTCGAGCAACATGCCGCCCGACTCTCCGTAGCGGCTCATCCAGGAACCGGTGCGCAGTTCCCGGTCCGCGACGACGACCGATTTCGCCGCCGCCAGCATCAGCGTGAGCGCCATCTCCGCGGTGGGCGCCGCGTTGTGATGCAGGTTGTGAACGCTGATCTTGGGATACTCGCCCATGAGCGCCCGTGTGTTCGTCGGCACGCCGGCGTAGGGAATCACGAGCGACTTGATCTTGTTGCTCGCGTTCAGGTATTCATCCGAGGGCCGTCCGGATACGAGCACGTCGTAGTCGTCGGGGTCCGGGAGCTTGCGGCCGTACGCGATACGGATTCCCTCGTCCAGCCGCTCGTGCAAGCGGTCGATGAACTCGCCGTTCGGCGGGTTGGGGAAGTAGGCGTAAAGCGGCATGCCTATCGGGCTCGATGGAAGTCCCCAGATCGTAGACCGTGACGGTCCCGGGACGAATTGGGAATTGTACCGATCCCGGCGACGCCACAGCGCGTCGGATCCTCGGTCAAAACCGTGAAAGATGGGGGCGCGTCGATTCTGTTCGACATCTAGGCTCCGTCTGAGAAAAACCCTGGCTTCGATCGGCTGGATAGGCCGGTCAGGGATGTTTCTCTTTTGGCGCCGTTCGCCTCCTAGCACTATCGATATCGGAGAGCGGATTCTCCTCCTACGCCAGGGCTACGGAGGAAAACTCGGCAAACGACGCCTGACGGCGCTTCAACGGCGTTAGCCGTTGAGCCAGCAACACAGAACGGCGTTAGCCGTTGAGCCAGCAACATGGAACGGCGTCAGCCGTCGAGCCAGGTCACCGCGTCGCCGATTCGGATCGTGCCGCCCTCGAGGATCTCGGCGTGGGCGCCGCCGCCCCAATTCGCACGCATGGCTTCCTGCAGACCCGGGTGGGCTGCTTCCATCGCGCTGCACGGGCGGGTCTCCCCCTTGACGCGCAACCTGCAGCCGCCGATTGTCAGTTCGCGGTGCGTCGATTCCGCCAAATCGATGTCGCTCACCAGGAGGTTGGCGCGGCGAATGCTCGGGTCGAGTTCGGTTCCGAGTTGGGATTCGAGTTCCTGCCAGCGCCCCGTGGCGATGATCGTGACATGCCGCCCGCCCTGGTCGGCGCAGTCGACAATGCCGCGGCCGACGGTCAAATCCGCGGTGTCGCGCTCGTCCATCGGGCCTTTTTGAAATCGTTTGATCCAGATCTTCTCGACTGCGGCCATGTGTCAAAATCCCGCTTTCCGGTGGCATGTAGCGAAAACCCGACGCCTCATCCGCCTGCACTCTATCTCGTTGGGGCAACCCGCACGCGAAAGCGGTTGAGGCCGCCGGGACCTCGCATATAACAGGAGTGGGCTGAGGGCTCGGCCCGGTGCGTGGAGCAGTTCATGGTGCGAGGACTCCTGTTTGTGTTGATGGCCGGCGTGGTCGCGTGCGGTGGCGGTGGCGGTGGCGGCCCGAGCGTCTCCTTCCAACTGGCAGGCACGTCGCCAAACGCAGGCGAAATCGGCGCTTCCACGGAGGGCGCGCTCGCATTCTCCTTCACGCGCCCCATCGACATCGGCTCGCTGTCCGCCTCGACGATCCGCCTCGAGACCCTCGGGGGAGTGGTGGTCGCGGGGGTCATCGACGTCCAGGCATTCAATGCCGCGAACGTCCGGTTCCAGTCAAACACGACGCTGCGATTCAACACGATCTACAGAGTGACGTTGAAGGGCAACATCACGTCCAGCACCGGCTCGCGGCTCGGCGAGGACGTGACGTTCACGTTCATCACGGGCAATCCGACTCCCACCGTGCGACCGGATCAGGTCGTCGATCTCGGGAATCTGCTCAACGTGCCGCGCTTTCACGCCCGTGGAATCAGGGCCCGCAACGGCCGGGTGTATTTTTTCGGTGGTTACACCAACCCCGAGACGGTGACGGACACGATCGAGGTTTTCGACCCCGAGACACGCGTCTTCACGCTGCTGCCCGCGAAGATGGGCTCGCCGCGCGCGGACCACACCGTGACGCTGTTGGAGACCGGGAAGATCCTGATCACCGGCGGGGTTGCCACGGCCGATGGGCCGCCGCTGCGCACAACAGGGTTTTTTGATCCGTCCGATGAGACGATCGTGGCGGGCCCGGACATGAACGTCGCCCGTTCCTGGCACGCCGCGTCGCTCCACTTCGACGGCGCCTCCGTGTTTGTTTCCGGTGGTTTCGACGATGCGGGTGACGGCCTCACGTCGGCCGAGTTCCTCCTAACCGACTGGACCCTTGTCGACTCCGAACTTCCGGTTCCGACCGCGCAGCACGTGCAATTTGGCTTCAACTTCGACAATCAGTACATCGGTGTCGGGGGATTCGACTCTACCGGAGCGCTGTACACCGGTGCCGCCCTCGTCGCACGCCCCGAGACCGTCGGCGGTGCGAGGTTCCGCGGCCAGGCTCTCCCGTCCGGGGATGGCTCCAAGCTGATCGTGTTCGGCGGCGATACGCCTTCGGTCATCATGTACGACCTCGCCGCCGGGTTCACGACGTCCGGTTCGGAGTCGATCAATCCGCGCCGGGGCGACCACAGCGTCACGCATTGGGGACCGCCCAACCAGTACCTGATCGCGGGTGGCGAGGACATTGCGAACGGCGCCGGTCCGGACGCCCTGGACACGATGGTCGTGGCGCGCTACACGGGGGACGTCCAACTGCACAAGGTTGTGAACGTCACCTTGCCGGTCGACTTCTCCGGCCACGTCGGAATCGAACTCAACGACGGGACGACGCTACTTGCCGGTGGCATCGGCGACCGGGTGAACGATCACTCCCGCCGGGTTGTCCTGGTCACCATCGATTGAGCTACGGCGTTCGCGAATTGCTAGCCGTCCCGTTTGAGCATCGCGCCGATCACGGAGAGATTGATCGTGTTGATGGTCACGTGCGCGAAGATCGGCGGCCATACCGAGCCGGTGGACTCCCGCAGCCACCCGAGCAGAAGGCCGGCGAGAAGAGCGAAGATCGGGTATCCCGCGGCGGCGCGCACCGGGACGATGTGCAGCGCGGCGAAAAGTAGCGACGTGCCCCAAAGCCCGAGGTCGGGCCAGAGGGCGCCGCGAAACGTCAGCTCCTCCGCGAAACCGGAGAGCAACCCGAGAAAACACGCCTGGATCGACGTCATCGGACCGAGAAAGGCGCCGAGCGTGATCGTGAACCGGCGAACAACCTGGAACTGATGATGCGCCCCCCAATACGCGACAACGATACCGATGCCGATTCCGACGCCGCGCATCGTGTCGGCAGCATCCGGAGCGCGCTCCCCGAACAGTGTGCGCAGATCACCGAACAGGGCCGCGTAACCCCAGGCGCCGACGGCGAGCAAGACATAGAACCAGATCGCCCAACGCATGATCGGATTGCTCTGCGGGTCGGGGCCGAGGGCGGGAGGTTCCGTACCGGTTGAATGGGGCAAGCCGGCGCCAAGTTACGCGAAGAGCGCAAGCGATGGCCACAGAACCACAGGAGCACCGAAGAACTTCAGGGGGGAAGAGGGACCAGGGACGCAGGCGGAGGCGACTGCGCCACGAGCTTTTCCAACGCCGGGCCATGCGTTTATAACTTGGGCCGTGGCACGCAGGTTTTCCGTCTTCGTTGTGACCTACAACGCGCCCGATCAACTCGATCTCATCCTGTGTGCGCTGAACCGGCAGACCCGCCCCGCCGAAGAGGTGTGGATCGCCGACGACGGCTCCACCGATGAAACGCGCGCGCTGATCGAGTCGCACAAATCGGGGTTCGCGTCGGCGCTCGAACACGCGTGGCAAAAAGACAACGGCCGGCGAAAAGCCCGCATCGTCAACGAGGCGGTGCGACGTTCCAGCGGCGAGCAGTTGTTGTTTCTCGACGGGGATACGATCCCGCACTCGTGCTGGGTCGAGGATCACGCTGCGGCGGCCGACGACCGGCGCGTGCTCTGCGGACGCCGCGTGAAACTCGGCCCGGAGATTTCCAAGCGCATCGATCGCGAATGGGTGAAAGCCGGAAGACTCGAGCAGTTGTTCGGGCCGGTACTCGCCAGCGCGTTGCGTGGCGATACGCAGCGGATGCCGCTCGGTCTCCGGCTACCGCGCTCGCTCGCAAGACTGTTCCATCCCCGCGCGCGCCGGCTCATGGGCGTCAACTACAGCCTGCCGCGCACGGTGTTCGAGCGGGTGAACGGGTACAACGAAGAGATCAACCGCCGCGAGGACTTCGAACTCGAGTGCCGGCTCAAGCGCGCGAAGGACATCCCGTTTTTTCCGCTCCTGAATCGCGCCGTCGCGTACCACCTCTGGCACAAGCCGATCGAAACCAAGCCGCTGGCCGACCGGTGGTTGCACTCGGATCTCGTGCGCTGCGAGAAGGGGTTGCAGACGGTAGTGTTTGATCCGGACGAGTAGCGGAAGCGCCTCGGGCCTTCCGCTACTCCAACGCGAAAAGCAGATCATCCCAGCGGAGTTGTTCGTCTGTCGCTCCTGGCTTTCCCGCCTTCAACAGCACCCCGGCATCCGTGCGCTCGTAGACAAACGCCGTTCGTGTGAACGGATCCGTGGGCACACCGTTCGGGAAGTACCGGGCCAACGCGTCGAGCGACGCCGGAAACGCACCGCGTTCCCGGCGGACGAGTTGCAACACGATCCCGAGTCGAGCAAGGCGGATCGCAGCGGCGGTTTCCGACGCGTAGTTCAGCCCGCCGCCGAGGAGACTGAATGCGATCCCGTTGTTCGGGCCTCGCTCACTCCCGCGTGGGAACTCCTGTGCGCGCGCCCACACTGCCTCTGCGTTCGAGGCCGAGCTCGCTCTGTCGAAAACGGCATCCGAGCGTTCCAGCAGATCGGCAAGCCAGGCGACGGTTTCGGGCCGCGACCACCAAGTCGTTGCGCGATTCCAGCGCTCACCGTATGCACGGCCCCCCAGCCGTCCCAACTCGAACTCACCATACTCGCACTGGTAGGCGCGTTCGTTGACGAGGAGGTGGCGCGGCGGCCCGGCCTCGTCGTGTCCCCGCAGCAGCGTGTCCACGGCATCGCGCAGACGAGCGGCCTGCACCGACGGGTGGCCGGCCATTCGAATCGCTGCGCGAGCACACTTGCGGCGAAACTGCAGCTGAACCATCCACCCAAGAATCGTCCGCGGCGCGTACCGCGCTTGCAGCGTCCACCCGAGTTCGACGCCCCGGATCGCGGTGTCGGTGGGCGAGCGCTTCGGCGTGAACTCGTACCGGCGCAAGACGTAGTCGTATGTCTCTTGCAGCGTGACGATCGCTTCGACGCCGACCGGGTCGGATTCGTACCAGTCAGGGCGCCGGTCAACCTGTTCGAGCAAATCAAAAAAACCGCCGAGCTTCTCAAAAAACGCGACGAGAGCCGCGTGCTCCTTCGGAGACGGAGCCGGGCCGTCCGGGTCATCCCACGCGTACGTTCTCGCGAGCCCTGACAGAGTCTGTTCTTCGGTCCGGCGCAGAATCCCCACCGCTTCCCGGACGACGAGATACGCGTTCTGATCGTCCGGTACAGGAGGATTCTCGATTTCGGAAAACCGTGCCGGTTCGCCCGCAGCGCGGATCCGGGCAATGGCGGCGTCGAAGCGCGCGACCTCGAGTTCATACCAAACGGAGTGTCCGAACCCGACCAGGACGAACAGTACGAACCCGCCGATGAGCGAGCGCGTCGCGAACCACCTCATGGAGGCATTGTCGCCGAAGACCGCGTGGCCGTCAGAACCGGCGCATCGAGATCACGATCGGGTCGTCGCCGTCTTGGACCGCGTCGAACGTGTCGCGGTCCTTGATGCCGCGCCAGCCTTCCAGCGCCAGGATCTGGCCGCAGATGCCACCGAGGCTGTTACCAGGTCCGGGAAGGACCAAGCGCGCGGGCGCGAACTCACGCAGCGCGACGCGGACGCTTTCGGTGAAACCGTACGGCGTGTAGATCTGCTCGCCGAGTGTGTAGTCGCGCAGCGCCGCGGGGTCGGCCGACGCCGGGCCGTGGATGCGGCCCATCCCGTCGATGAGCGCGGTGGCGGGACATCGGAACTCCAGCTTCGCGAGCTCTTTTCTCGCGCGCTCGGCGACCGGTTGCAACAGCGGTGTGTGATACGGCCCGTGCTGCGCCAGGCGGATCGGATAGATCGTCGGGCCGCGCTCCTCCGCCGGTAGCTTTTCGAGCAACGTCTCGATGCCCGCCTCCGTGCCCGCGAGCACCGCGTAGCCGCCGAGGTTGATCGACGGGAACGCCTCGCCGGCCGCCTCGGCCATCGCCTCGTTGATCCCGGCGACGAGCTTGGCACTCGGGCGCCAGTGCTCGTCCGTCATGGGATAGAGGATTTGCCCGCCGGCGCTGAACTCCTCCTGAAGCAGGCTCATCGTTTGGACCAGCCGGAATCCGTCCTCGAACCCGAGCGCGCCGCCGACTGCGAGCGCCGTGTACCAGCCGAGCGAGTTGCCGCCGACCGCGACGATTTCGTGCTCGTCCGCCGCGGTCTTCGCGTCGAGCATCGTGCAGAGATAGATGAGCGGCGAGATGTTCGACGGTTTCAGGTGCGTGGGCGGATGGAACTTCTTCGCGCCGTCGAGTTCGAGCAGCGCCGTCAAGCCGTACTCGGCGCGCAACGCCTCGGCCGATTGCACCCACGGGTGATCCGCGGGCAGCGAGCGCAACGATTTCTTCGTATACGAACCGCGGCCGGGACAGAAGAGTGCGGCCCTCATGCG
Source organism: Planctomycetota bacterium (assembly GCA_036443405.1). Taxonomy (GTDB): domain Bacteria; phylum Planctomycetota; class PLA2; order PLA2; family PLA2; genus JAZFYD01. The sequence goes on along the minus strand of JAZFYD010000109.1, from coordinate 32,165 downwards.
CACAACTCCCGCGCGGCCTGCACGATCTCTTCCTCCTGCAGGAGAATCGCGGCCGTAGACGGCCCGAGCGGCACGAAGCTGTCGGCGGAGCGGACCGTCGCCATCGCGCCAGCGTAACCACCCTCGACGAGCCGCGCGACGATCGCGTCCGCCACGCCGCCACCGGTTGCACGGCACTCGTCGGCGACCAGGACCTTGCCGCAAGCCACCGCGTGCTCGCGCACGACGTCGTGCGGCAGGGGCTTCAGCCAGCGCAGGTCGAGCACCCGCGCACGAATCCCGTGATCGCGTTCGAGGTGTCGCGCGGCGCGCAGCGAGAGCCGCAGACCGTTGGCATAGCTCACGATGAGCAGGTCCGTTGCGTCGGCGTGGTAGACACCGAGCTCGCCCGGCAACAGCGACTCCCCCGGCGGCGGGTAGTCGAACAGCCAACCCTCGTCGTCGTCATCGTGGAGGTCCTTCTCGTGATACAGCGCGATCGGCTCCAGAAAACACACGACGCGCCCGGACTCCCGCGCCATCGCCAGCGCACCGCGCAGCATCTTCGCCGCGTCGTCGCCGCGGGACGGCGTCGCGAGCACGAGCCCCGGGATGTCACGCAGCGCGCCGATGGAGTTGTCGTTGTGGAAGTGGCCGCCAAACCCCTTCTGGTACGCAAACGCCGCGATGCGCACGACCATTGGGTTCTGGAACTGCCCGCCCGAGAAAAACGAAAGCGACGCGGCCTCGCCGCGCAGTTGGTCGATAGCGTTGTGGACGTACGCGAGGTATTGGATCTCCGGCACGGGCAGCATCCCGGCCTGCGCCGCGCCCTGCGCCACTCCGAGAATGGTCGTCTCGTCGAGCAGCGTGTCGAACACCCGAGCCTGGCCGAACGTGTGCTGCAGTCCGGCGGTGACGTGATAGACACCGCCTTTTAGGCCGACGTCCTCACCGAAAACCAGTAGGCGCGGGCGGCGGCCCATTTCGTCCTTGAGCGCGGAGTTGATGTGTGCGGCGAGGGTGCGTTTGCTCGGGGCCGTCGCTTTTTCGGGCAGCGCGTCCCCGAAGATGCGCTCCCTGGTTTCGTCCGGTGGGCGGCCCTCGGCGGATTGGCGCCAGCGTTCCTGGGCCTCCGGCGCGATCGGCGCCATGACCTCGGCACGCGTCGTCAGCTTGGGGCGCGATGCGGCCTCCTCGGCGGCGGCGCGCACGCGCTCGCGTGTGGTGCGCAGGATCTCCCGCAGCGTCGCGGGAAGGGCGGCGCCCTGTTCGACGAGCCGCCGCGCGTTCTTGAGCAGCGGGTCCTGCGCCTCGACCTCCTGGATGTGGCGCAGCGAATGATAGGTCGTTTCGACATCGCTGCCGGCGTGGCCCCAAAGGCGCACGCATTTCAGGTGCAGGAAGACCGGAGCGCGCGCGGCGCGGCAGTGATCGATCGCACGCGCTGCGGTGTCCCAGATTTCATCCACGTCGCCGGCGGCGAGGAAGTACTTGAGATGGCTGAGTTGCGAGAACGCTTCGGTGATCCAACGGCGCGGCGTGTCCACCGAGATCCCGATGCCGTTGTCCTCGCACACAAAAACGATCGGCATCGCGCTGCCGCGGCGGTGCGCATAGCGGGCGGCGTTGATCCCGGAGAGGGCGGTCGCGTGATTCACGGACGCGTCGCCGAACGAACACGCGACGACCGAGTGCTCGGGCAGCGGGCTCCGGACGCCCGCGCGCCTCGCCCGCTCGAGGGCGAATGCCATGCCGACGGCCTTGGGTAGATGCGACGCGATCGTGCTGGTCTGCGGCGGCACCCAGAGCGCGCGGCTGCCCCAGACCTTGTGGCGCCCCTGCGCGATCGGATCGTCGGACGACGCGCACATGGATAGGAGCGTGTCGAACGTGGGCGTGGCGCCGGGGTGCTGGCGCGAGCGGGCCATCATCCAGGCGCCGGCCCGGTAGTGCAGGAAGCACGGGTCCGTCACGCGGAGCAGCGCGCCGAGGATGGCGTTCTGCTCGTGGCCGGCGCTTGAGATCGTGTAGTAGCTCCGCTGCGTTTTTTTCAGCTCGCGGGCGGTGACGTCGAGGGCGCGGCTGAGCGCTTGGTCTTCGAAAAGCCGGATCGCACGGCGGGCCGTCAGCGAGGTGCCGCGGCGCAGGGGCGCGGCAGCGGACAGAACGCCCGTCGCCGGGAGCGCGCTCGCCAGGTAGGAATCGAGGTTGCCCTCGACGATTTGCACGCGCGATTGCGCCGCCATGCGTGCCTTGTAAGGCGCAACGCCGACACGGTCAATCGTCGACCCCTCGCGGGCATCGTTCGCCTAGAATCCGGGCATGACATGGAACGTGTATCTGGCGGGGGAGATCCACACGGATTGGCGCGAGCGCATCGAGCGCGGGGCGGCGGAGGCGCCGGGGTCAACGCGCTGCGGACGCGGACGCTGCTCGAGAAGGCGGACCTCGTCGTGGTGCGGTTCGGCGACAAGTACCGCCAGTGGAACGCGGCGTTCGACGCGGGACTGGCTTCCGCGCTCAACAAGCCGATCATCACGCTGCACCCGCCGGAATTGACGCACGCCCTGAAAGAGGTCGATCGCGCGGCCGCGGCCGTCGCGGAGACGCCCGAGCAGGTCGTCCAGCTGTTGCGCTACGCCATCCGCGGCGAGCTCGGGTAGCCGCGGCGCATCCGGGGCGCAAGGGTCCGAGCCCGCCCCAAACCGGGACGACGCGCCGGAACGAACGCGAATGGCGCGCCGAGGTTTGGGGAATAGCCGTCCATGTCGAACACGCAGCCTTGGATGTGCATCGTGCCGCGCGAAAGCGCCGATAGATTCGGCGTGGAAACCGATGCCGCAAGCACGGTGCATGAGATCCCCGAGGACCGCGAGTACGATCTTCGCGAGCAGGAGGAGTGGTTTCACCGGTTGCCCGAGCAGGCGCGCGAGGAGATGCGCGACCGGTGGCGGGCGCAGGAGGCCGGCACGCAAAAGGTGCGGGAGACGCGTCGGCTGACGACCAAGCGATACGTCGCGGAGGGCGCAGCGATCGCGTCGTTTTGTGCGGTGCTCGCTGGCTCCGGATTCTTCGGGCTGATCTTTGCCGCGCTGGTCGGCGGCGTGATGGGTGCGATCGCCCGTGCGGCGCGCCTCACCCGATTCGGCTACGGAGCGTTGGCGACGGTGGCCTATCCGTTTCTGTTCGGGATTCCGCTGTCGGCCGCGGGCGCGTTCCAGCTGTTCCACGGCGTCATCTTCGTCTGCCTCTTTGCGATGGCCGGCGCAATGCACGAACTGCAACGCTTCGACAGCTCGGAAATCTAGACCTGGGCTAGCGCATCGACTTGGCGAAGGCGGCGACCTTCTCGCCGAGTTCGTCGGGCGTCATGCCGAACGCCTCCTCGACGTTGGTCATGGTGGCGTCGTTGGTGTAGTAGGCCACGACGTAGTTCAGCAGTTTCTCGCGCAGCTTGCCTTTTTCGGCGTGGAACAGGTACTGGCACGTGGCGCCCGCCTGCATATAGAACAGGTTCACTTCCGACAACCCGATGTGCTTCAGCGACCACTTGAGGTTGGGGCGCACGTTGAACTCTTTGCTCAGCGATTCGTGGAAGTCTCGCTGGTTGAGCGGGTAGACGCGATTCCAGTCGAGCAGCTTGCCGCGCTCCGCGAGATCGCCGACGATATCCAACGTCTGCGCGTGTTTGTTCTTGTGCGTCCACTCGCTGCGCTCGACGTCGTAGCGGCCCTCCTGCATGAACGTCGCGAACCCTTCGACGATCCAATACCCCGGCGTCTGCACGTTGCGCATGGTCACTTCGCGCGTGTAGCGGGGGTTGCGGCGTTCGATCCAGTGGTGCGTCAGCTCGTGCACGAACGTCGTTGTCACGGTTCGCATCGCGTCCGGCCGTTTCATCCAATAGAAGCGCGACAGGTTCTCCGACGGGCTGTAGTGGCCGAGCGTCCATTCCAGGTGCCCACCGCCGCCGCTCAGCTTGACGTAGGACTCCTTGTCTTCGAACAGGTAGATGATCAGCGGATCGCGATCGTCGCGCACCGGGTTGTGCGTGTAGAAAATCCGTTCGAGCGCACGGCACGTGAGGCGCGCGAGTTTGACGCAGCGGCCGACGGGGAGCGGATCCTTCAACGTCGTCAGCAGGACCACGTCGTCGGATTCGACACCGTGGACCTTGGCGCCGCCCCAACGCGTCTGGGCGACTTCGCGGTCGTAGTTGCTCCTGCGGACCATGTGCGTGCCGCGCTGCGACGTCACCTGGAGGCGCCACTCGAGCCAGTTGCGCCGGTCGCCGAGTGGCCAGTCCGCGGGCGCGGCCTTTTCGAACGCGGCCTTCACGCCCGCATGCTCCGGCGATTCGTCGAGCGCCACCCGAAGAAGCTGTAGAGCGCGCGTCTCGTCCTTGTCCTCGCGTGCGATGCGAGCGCGTTCGAGCAGCAGGGTTTCGAGCGCGTCCAGGGCAGGAACCTCGAACGGCTGCACCTCCTTGGCGCGCGCCAAGCCCTTGAGTTTGCGGCCCCAACGCTCCGCGGCCTTGCCTTCCAGGCCCGCGCTCTCCGCGCGATCGAGCACCGTGCGCATCGCGTCCGCGTTCTTTTTCGCGAGCGCCTCGGGGAGCAGCTCGAGGCACGTCTTGAGCGTGATGGCGTCCGCGAGCGCGCGATATCCGCGGATCTGGTGCACAAACGGCACGACCGTCGTCATGCGCCCTTCGTCGTTCTCCCAGAGCAACACTTCAGATCTTTCGAACTTGCGCTTGCCGAGTTTGAACCCCTTCTTCTTCCCCTCCTCGGGAGTGCCACGCAGCACCGTTCGGTCCCGCAGCACGATCGTGTCGGCCGCAGCGGGCCACGCTGCGATCAATAGAGCGAGGAGCGCGCGCTTGCTGAAAATCGAGAACATCACGGGCCGATCTTCTCCTCGGTGACGGCCAGCAATTGCTTGCCGTCCTGCGAGACCATCAGGAGCTTCCCGTCCGCGGGCGTCGGCGGGAACTTCGGATTGGACAGACCAGGCTGTTCGTCGAGGCGCCAGAAGATCTCGCGCGTCTGGAAATTGGCGGCCCACGTTCCCAGGCAGCCGGTCCCGGCGAGGAACACCGGGGCGGTCGCGCCGTTCTTGAGTTCCGGCCGCCCCTGGCCAATCGCCGCACGTTTGCGGCCTTCGGTACGGAGAAACGACCACTCGTTTTTGTGGAATCCGACAACCGTGGATCCGATCGTCACGACCTCCGCCACGATCTTCTCCGTCCGGTCGTATCGCAGCACCAACTTACCGCCCTCGACTTTGCGCGAAACCAATGCCCACTGGCCGCTGTTTTCCGGCGGTAGCTGCACCGCGATCACACCCTCGGCGGCGGCGATCGTCCCGCCCGGGACCGGCGAGCCGATCTTGGCCAGTTCGACAGCGGCCACGCGCTCGCCGCTCTCGCGGGAGAACGCGACGAGAATCACTTTGGCGCCGATGCGCTCGAGCGCGTAGACGTGCGATCCGAGCACGGCGGTCTCGCCGAACAGCGCTCCGTCGCGTTTCCATACCGGCAACCGGCGTCCGATTCGCAGACGCAGAAGCGCGTTGCGGGTCGTGATGTAGACCTCACCCTTGTGGACGCGCGGAGCGGATGCGACGCCGCCCCTTTGGATCGTGTATGTCCAGCGCCAGCGCAACTGCGAGCCGAACAGTCGGTACGCGAGGATCCGCTTGCCGCCGTCGGTGCGAAACAGGGCGGTGTTTTGATACAGCGCCGGCCGCGGCTCCAGTCCGATGCCCTTGACGGTGCGGCGAGCGAGGCGTTTGCCCGAATCCAGATCCAGCGCTTCGAGCGTGGCGCGGCGTTCGGTTCCGGAGATCACGAACCCCACGCCGTCCCACACGAGCGGGGTGGCCAGGATCGGTTCCTTCGTCTTGTGGGTCCAGGCCGCCGGGCCCAGCGCCTCGATCGGCGGCATCGCGGAGCAGCCGCTACCGGACGCAGGTCCGCGTGTGTGGGGCCAGCGGTCGGCGGGGGCCTCCGCGGCTTCCTCGCCGGCCAACGCGGGGACGGCCAACAAAAGGCACACGAGCGCGCGCAAGAGCATCGCGCCAAGCTATGCGCGGGTGGTCGAATTCGCAACGGCGGACGCCGATTTGTGACGCGGACTCACCGGGGCGTTTACAGTTTGAGCCGTATGAGCGGCTCCTTCCACATCATCCTCGCCGCGCCGCGCGGGTTCTGCGCCGGCGTCGACCGCGCCATCGAAATCGTCGAACGCGCGCTGCGAAGCTACGGTGCGCCGATTTATGTGCGGCACGAGATCGTGCACAACCGGCACGTGGTCGAGAGCCTGAGGAAAAAGGGCGCGATCTTCGTCGAGGAGGTCGAGGAGATACCCGAGGGCGCCGTGGCGATCTTCAGCGCGCACGGCGTTTCGAAGGCGGTCGTGGAAGGCTCGGCGGCCCGCAACCACCGGGTGATCGACGCGACCTGCCCGTTGGTGACCAAGGTGCACCGCGAGGCCGACACGATGGTGGAGGAGGGGCGCCACCTCATCCTCATCGGCCACGGCGGTCATCCGGAGGTCGAAGGCACGCTGGGTCAGGTGCCCGCTGGCTCGATCGACCTGGTGGAGACGGTCGAGGACGTCGACAAGCTCGCCCTCGATCCGGACACGCGGCTCGCCTACGTCACGCAAACCACGCTTTCCATGGACGACACCGCGGCGATCGTGGACGCGTTGCGGGAGAGGTTCCCGAACATCGAGGGGCCCAACCAAGAGGACATCTGCTACGCCACGCAGAACCGGCAGAACGCCGTGAAAGAGCTCACCGCGCGCTGCGACGTCGTGTTGGTACTCGGGGCGCCGAACTCCTCCAACAGCAACCGGCTGCGCGAGGTCGCGGTCGAGGCCGGTAGCCGGTCGTATCTGATCGAATCGGCCGATGACTTCGATCCGGCGTGGGTCGAGGGGGTGTCCTGCGTCGGTGTGACCGCCGGCGCTTCGGCGCCGGAGATCCTCGTGGATCAACTGATTGCGACGCTCGAGAAACACGGTGGCACCGGCGTGGAGACCCTCCGCGTGGCCGACGAACGCGTGCAGTTCTCGCTGCCCGCCGAACTCCGGGACTGACGCTCGGACCCCCCTGGAACGAGCGGGCACGAAAACGCGCTCATAAACACGAGTGCCGGCCCGACTTAGGACCGGTGCGTCCCGATTCAAGTCAGTCGGGCGAGCTTCCGATACGAGAGCGGCAACGTGTTTTTTCGGGAGGTTTCGTGAAGGTCGCCGGCACTCGACTGAGCCCTTATTCGATCGCGTACGTCGTGTTCGAGGACACCCTCATCGTGGGGGCGTTCTTGTTCGCGTTGTCGTTCGTGGGGGCGGCCGCCGTCGGCCCCGTTGCGATCGTTCTCCTTCTGGGGCTTCTCTGCGGTGTGAAGGCGGTCTTTTTCCTCACCGGGTTGTATGACTTCGCCCGGCTGCCGAGCCGCGCGTCGTTTTGGACGCGGCTGGGGCTCGGGATGGTGCTCGTCGGGTTGGCCGCGCTCGTGGTCGGCCTGATTCTCGCTCCTCCGAAGCCGTTCGTGCCCGCGTTTGTGTTTCTGCTGGGCAGCGGGATCGTGGTCGGCCGCACCGCGTTCGAGACGCTGATGCGCCATCCGCGGTTCCGGAAGCGCCTCTTGTTTTTGGGCGTGGACGGCGTGGCGCAGCGAACGGCGCTGGAACTCGTGCAGCAGCGCCGGCGTGACTTCGATCTGGTCGGATTCCTGTGCGAGTCCGATGAGGGGCTCGGGTGGCAGATCGCGCAACGTCCGGTTCTGGGAACGTTCGCGGACTTGACGCGGGTCGTGCGTGAAGAGCGAATCGACAAGGTCGTGGTCGCGGTCAAGGACCGGCGCAGACAACTCCCGCTCAAGGCACTGCTCGACCTTCGACTACGTGGCATCGAGATCCTCGAGGAGACGCGCGTGCATGAGGAGATTGCCGGCAAGATCCCCGTGCAGGACTTGCGGCCGTCGTGGCTCATCTTTTCAGACGGGTTCGCGCAGACCCCCGTGCGGGTGGTTGCGAAGCGCGTGTTCGACATCGTCTTGGCGATCGTCGGGCTCACGCTCGCGGCACCGGTTCTGGCGGTGACCGCGCTGATCATTCGGTCGGACTCCAAGGGGCAGGTCCTGTTCCGGCAGCAACGCGTCGGTCAGGGCGGGAACGAGTTCACTCTGTTGAAATTCCGCTCGATGCGGCCGGACGCCGAGGCGAACGGGCAACCGCAGTGGGCGCAAAAGGACGATCCGCGTGTGACCGGGTTCGGCAAGTTCATGCGGAAGACGCGCTTGGACGAGTTGCCGCAGATGTGGAACGTCCTCCAGGGGCACATGAGTTTCGTCGGGCCCAGGCCCGAGCGGCCGTTCTTTGTCGAGCAACTTCGGCGGCGCATTCCGTTTTACGACCAGCGGCACGCCGTGAAACCCGGGATCACGGGCTGGGCGCAGGTCCGGTTCCGGTACGGTTCGGATGACGCCGACGCCATCGAGAAGCTGCGCCACGACATGTACTACGTGAAGCATCAGTCACTAGGGTTTGACGTCCGCATCCTGCTTGAGACCGTGAAGGTCGTACTCAACGGCGACCTCGGCCGCTAGGCTCGAGGTGCACACGAATCGCGGGTCGCGCTTCGGCGGGCGGGGCCATCCGGCCGAAGATATAGGCAGGGACGGGCGCTGAGACGCGCTCCGGTCCCGGAGGATCAGCTTTGGCGAATTATCTAGTCACCGGTGTTGCCGGATTCATCGCATCCAAGGTCGCGGAGCAGTTGCTCGACGCCGGCCACACCGTCGTCGGCATCGACAACTTCAACGACGCGTATGACGTCGCGCTCAAGAACTGGCGGTACTCGCAGCTCGAAGGGCGCGAGGGCTTTTCGTGCCACCGCATCGACATCTGCGATCTGCCCGCGCTCACCGAGGCGTGGAAGGGCGCGGGGGCCATCGACGGAGTGATCAATCTCGCAGCGCGAGCTGGGGTTCGCCAGAGTGTCGAGAACCCGTGGGTCTACGTCGACACGAACACGACGGGAACGCTGAACCTGCTTGAGCTTTGCCGCGCGAATGGTGTGAAGAAGTTCGTGCTCGCGTCGACCTCGAGCCTGTACGGTGCGCACAACACGATGCCGTACTCGGAGGACGCGGACACCAACCGGCCGCTGTCGCCGTACGCGTCATCGAAAAAGGGCGCCGAGGTGATGGCGTACACGTACCACTACCTCTACGGGCTCGACGTGACCGTGTGCCGTTACTTCACGGTGTACGGCCCGGCCGGCCGGCCCGACATGAGCCTGTTCCGGTTCTGCCAGTGGATTCACGAGGAGCGCCCGTTGCGCGTGTTCGGCGATGGCAAGCAGTCGCGCGACTTCACCTATGTGGACGACATCGCGCGCGGAACGATTGCCGCTCTGAAGCCGCTCGGTTACGAGGTCATCAACCTCGGGTCGGATACGCCGACGGGGTTGATGGAGGTCGTGCATCACATCGAGGATCGCGTTGGCAAAAAGGCGAACATCGTCTACGAGGAGCGCCACGCCGCCGATGTGACCGCGACGTGGGCCAACATCGAAAGGGCGAGATCGCTGCTCGGCTGGGAGCCTCAAACGGACTGGAAACAGGGCGTCGACAACCTCATCGAATGGTACGCCGCCAACCGCGATTGGACCGCCAAAGTCGCAACCGACTAACCCCGCCCCAAACGGTTCCAGGATCCCCCCGAGGACGACGCAAAGGGTTGGTGTGAAACGAGTTGTGTCGCGCGGGTGCGGCATTAGGTTCCGCAGCCCCCGTGTTCAGATCCGAGTTCTCGGAGGATCTCGAGGAGGAGCGTGACTCCCTCCTCTGACCGCGGAGACAGGCCATCGGCGCGGACCGCGCGGACTGAGTCAACGAACGCACGACTGTCTTGACAGCGCAAGAGGCGGCGTCGGAACTCGTCGCGTTCCAGCGCGAACGGCAGCGGTCTCTTGAGCAACTCGATCGCAGGTTTGATATCTGCGGCCCACCATGCCGCGGAGCTTCTGGGGAATTGCTCAGGACGAGTGACCATCTTTTCGCGAACCGGGTTGAGGTGATCGTAGGCAATCCTCACGATAAGGCTGGTGGAGTCGCGGATGTGTCGACGATCAAACCGTGCTTCCCAGAAATGGCCGCTGAGGCCCATTTCCGCGTGAATTCGGCGAGATGTCTGTTGCATCACCCTTCGCATGAAGCGGCTTAGAACCGATGCGCACGGGTGACCCGAAGGGTACGGCCGGCGGTGGCGGTAACCACAGCGCCTCGTTGACAGTTCACGGAATTGGCGCGGTTCTGGCGACCGCACCACGATGTGATAGTGGTTGGACATCAACACGAACGCGAGGATGTCGATTCCGAACAACTTGGCGGAATCTGCGAGTTCCTGAAGGAAGATCCGGGCGTTGTGAGCGTTTTCGAGATGCCAAAAACGCCAGTTCACCCTGGCCGTCACGTGGAACACGGCATTGGGCCAGTCCTCGTGCAGGGGTCTCGTCATTACAGATAAGACGCGCGGTGGTAGCAGGAATCGCGGCACGGATGCCGCACCGGGCCCGCCTAAGTCGAGTGCTGATAGTTGCTTACAGGTGCCCAGAGCGGTTCCAGGAACCGTGCGGGAACCGTGCGGAGGCGGCTACATCGATTCGATGGCTGGGCGTAAAGTTTCTGGGGCGAATAGCACTCCGGTCGTGTGCTCGTGTTTCGAGTTGTCGTATCGCAGCGGCGCTTTGTTCGCGTCGGCTACCCATCCGCCGGCGGCGGCGAAAACGGCTGCGGGGCCGGCGCTGTCCCACCAGTGCATGCCGCTGCGGGGGTCCACGTAGCAGTCGGCCTTGCCCAGCAGAACCTGCGCGACCTTGTAACCCGCGCCGCCCGCGTTGCGCGTCTCACGAAACAGGTTGGTCGCGCCGAACGGACCCGGCAGGCCGTTTCGAAACCGGCCGGAGTGAATCAGCACCGCGTCATCCAGCGCGGTCCCACCACGGAGGTTCACCGGCCGATCGCGGCCGCCCTCCCTCACGAACGCGCCCGCTCCGCGCGCGCCCCAGAACACGATGGCGAGATCCGGCAACGAGAACGCACCGGCCACGGGCTCGCCCCCTTCGAGCAGCCCGACCTGCACGGCGAACTCCGGCAGCCCCTCGATGTACTCGCGCGTCCCGTCCAGCGGATCGACGCACCACAGGCGGCGCGAACCGTCGGCGCACTCCGCGGGCGCATCAGCTTCCTCGGAGAGCACCAAGTCCGCTGGGAATCGATCGCGCAACGCGCCCGTCAACCGCCGATCGAGGTCACGATCCGCCTCGGTCACCGGCCCAGCGCCGTCGTCTTTTTCCGTGACGCTGATCCGCCCCCGCCAGGAAAGCGCGACCTCCGCGCCCATCGTCACGAGATCGCGCGCGTACTCGGCGGCCTCCAGCCATTCGTTTGTGCCCATGCGCCCATTATCATCCATGACGAAACATGCCGAACGCGCTAGCCCACTTCGGCGTCCAGGGCCTCGTTTCCCGCGGCCTCTGGCGTGAAGGCGACGCTCGCTGGATCTACCTCGGCTGCATTCTGCCGGATGTGGCCTGGGTCCTGCACCGGATCACCCGCGCCACGCTCGCGGGATCGGTGGATCTCCTCGACCTGCGCCTCTACGCGATGATTCAAGCATCGCTACTTTTCTCCGTTGTGCTCGCCGCCGCTTGCGCCGCACTCACGTCGCAGGCACGTCGCGTGTTCATCCTGCTCTTGTTCAACTGCACGCTGCACCTGCTGCTCGACGCCTGCCAGACGAAGTGGGGGAACGGCGTGCATCTGTTCGCTCCGTATTCGTGGGAACTCACGAACTTCGGCTTTTTCTGGCCGGACAGTTGGCCGACCTACGTCCTCACGATTGGCGGACTGGCGATAATCGCGTGGGAATTCCGGCGCCCGCGCGGGTTGCTCGTGCCCATGCGACCGACGGGAAAGCGCCTGGCCGCAAGCGCGTTACTCGTCGCGCTCTACCTTGTTGCACCGGTGTACTTCTTTGAGCCCGCGGAACTGTCGGACAGCCACTCGATCCGCACGCTTCGCCGCACGGCGCATCGTATGCCGCGCTCCGTCGCGTTCGATCGCAACGAGTACGTGCATACCGACCAGGGCACATTCTTGCGCGCATGGAACGGTGAGGTGCTGCAACTTCACTTCGACCTCTACGAAAGCACCGCGCTTCCAGATCACAACGCCGAGGTGTCCCTATGGGGCTGGTTCTGGGGAACGTCCTCCGTGAAGGTGCACGGACTCCACGTGCACACCGGCCCGAGCCGCGACTGGCCGACCTACGTCGGTTTTCTTCTCTTGCTCGTGATCTGGGTGCGGTCCTTCGCTTTGCGCAAGTGATCGAGAAACGCCTCGGCTGCGATCGAGATGCGCCGTCCGCGCCGTACGATCACGGCAAGCCGCCGCGTGATGCGTAGTCCCGGCACTTCCAATTCGCGGATCGATTTGTCCGACGCGTCGACGGCCAGCCGGCTCACAAACGCGAGCCCCAGGTTCAACTGCACCATGCGCAGGATCGCCGCGACCGATCGCAACTCCATCACCACATCGAGCCGCACGCCGCGCCGCGCCAGCGCCTGATCGATCAACACGCGAATCGCCGATCCCGCCTCGAATCCGATCACCGCCTCGCCGTCCAGCGAAGCGACGGGCACTTTGTTGCTCTTCGCACGCGCTGCGAGCGCATGCCGTCGCGACACCACAGGCACGATCGGGTCCTCGTGCAGCGGGATCACTTCGAGGCCCTTTGACGCGATGGGGAGGGTGACGATACCGAGTTCGATCTCCTCGCGCAGCACGGCCTCCTCGATCGCGCGGCTCCCCGCCTCCTTCAGGTGGAACGCGATGCCTTTGTGTTCAGCGCGGAACTCGCGGATGAACTCCGGCAGCAACAGCGCGACGGCCGTCGCGCCACCGCCCAGCCGCACCGTGCCGCCCTCGAGGTTCATGCGCGCGCGCACCGTCTCCTTGAGCCGCTCGTACCGGTCGAGGAGGAACCGCGCCTCCTCCTCCACGACACGCCCTTCCTCCGTGAGCGAGGCCCCGCGCGGCCCACGCGCCAGGAGCGGGACGGCGAATTCCCCTTCCAGCAGCTGGATTTGCCGGCTGAGAGCGGGCTGTGTCAGGTGCAGCGACTTGGCGGCGGCGGAGATGGTGCCTTTTCGCGCGATCTCCACGAGGCTTTTGAGGCGGACCAGTGACATATGCACAAAGTCTATAGCAAGTATGATGACAATCGATTTTTCTGATGGGCGGCGCGGCGGTAGGATACCGGCGTCATGCAAGATCTCTCCGCCATTGCTTCCCGCTACGAATCCCTCGCCACAAGCAACGCGCGCTTCCGCGAACGTCTCGGCCGTCCGCTGACGTATGCGGAGAAGGTGTTGTTCAACCACCTGCACGATCCGGAAGGGCAGGAACTCGACAGGGGCAAGAGTTACGGAATCTTCGATCTCGATCGCGTCGCGATGCAGGACGCGACCGCGCAGATGGCGTTGCTTCAGTTCATGCAGACCGGGCGCACATGCACGGCGCTGCCGACATCGGTTCACTGCGACCATCTGATCCGAGCGCAAACCGGCGCCGCGGAAGACCTCGATCGCGCGAACGAGGAGCACGGTGAGGTCTACAGCTTCCTGAAGGACTGCTGCCGCAACTACGGCATCGGCTTCTGGAAACCGGGCGCGGGCATCATCCACCAGGTCGTCCTGGAGAACTACGCGTTCCCCGGCGGCATGATGATCGGCACCGACAGCCACACACCGAACGCCGGCGGCCTCGGCATGATCGCGATCGGTGTCGGTGGTGCGGACGCGGCGGAGGTGATGGCGGGGCGCCCGTGGGGCGTGCGCATGCCGACCCTCATTGGCGTGCGCCTGACGGGGTCGCTGTCCGGTTGGACGTCGGCCAAGGACGTGATCCTCAAAGTCGCGGGCATCCTGACCGTGAAGGGCGGCACCGGCGCGATCGTCGAGTACTTCGGCGAAGGCACGAGGTCGCTTTCGACGACGGGCAAAGGCACGGTCACGAACATGGGCGCCGAGATCGGCGCGACGACGTCGCTGTTCCCGTATGACTCGCGCATGGCGGAATACCTGCGTTCCACCGGCCGCGACGAGTTGGCGGCGTTGGTGGAGGAGTACGCCGCCGAACTTGGCCCCGACGCCGAGGTGGCCGCGGACCCCGAGAAGTTCTTCGACCGCGTCATCGAGATCGACCTCGATACCCTCGAACCGCATCTCGTCGGTCCGCACACGCCGGATCTTGCGCATCCGCTTTCGCGCATGCGTGACGACGTCAAGAGCGCGAACTATCCCGATGCGTTTACGAGCGCACTGATCGGAAGCTGCACCAACTCAAGCTACGAGGACATGGGCCGCGCGGCCCACGTCGCGCGCGAAGCGAAGGCGGCGGGCATCGAGCTCAAGACGCCGCTCATGGTTACGCCGGGCAGCGAGCGTGTGCACAAGACGATCCAACGCGACGGACAGATGGCAACGCTGCAGGCCTCGGGCGCGATGGTTTTGGCCAACGCGTGCGGCCCGTGCATCGGCCAGTGGAAGCGCGAAGACATCGTGCCCGGCACCCGCAACTCGATCCTGACGAGCTACAACAGAAACTTCGCCCGGCGCAACGACGGCAACGCCGAGACCCTCGCGTTCATCGGCAGCCCGGAGATCGTGACCGCGATGGCGTTTGCCGGCAGCCTCAGTTTCGATCCGCGCACCGATGCGATCACCGCGCCGGACGGCAGCGAGTTCCGCTTCACGGAGCCGACGGGCGACGATCTGCCCGCAGGGGGCCTTGAGACGGACACCGACGGGTTCGTAGCGCCGGCTGCGGAGGGCGAGGTCGTAGAGATCGTCATCGCACCCGACAGCGAGCGTCTGCAGCTGCTCGCGCCGTTCCCTGCTTGGGACGGCGAGGACGCCACCGAATTGCTCGTCCTGCTGAAGGCCAAGGGCAAGTGCACGACGGATCACATCTCGCCGGCCGGTCCGTGGCTGCGTTACCGCGGCCACCTCGACCGCATCAGCGCCAACATGCTGATCGGCGCGAAGAACGCGTTCACCGACGATGACGGCAAGGCGAACAACCAGCTCAGCGGCGAAGCGGGCATGCCCGTGCACGAGGTCGCCCGCGACTACCAGGCCAAGGGCCACCGCTGGGTCGTATTCGGCGAGGAGAACTACGGCGAGGGTTCGAGCCGCGAGCACGCGGCGATGTCGCCCCGCTTCCTCGGTTGCGCGGGGGTCATCACGAAGAGCTTCGCGCGCATCCACGAGACGAACCTCAAGAAGCAAGGCGTGTTGGGTCTGACGTTCGCGGATCCGGCGGACTACGACAAGGTGCGCGAGGACGACCGCGCTTCGATCGTCGGTCTGAAGGAACTCGGGCCGGGGAAGGACGTCACCGTGGTGTTGACGCACGCCGATGGCAGTGAGGACCGTCTGACCTGCAAACACACGATGACGGCCGAACAGATCGAGTGGTATCAGGCCGGGTCCGCGCTCGCGTGGATCGGCCGGCAGGGGTAGCGATCCGCGCCCTGCGCCTTGTCCTCTTTTGTTTTCTGCTCCCCGCGTGGCCGGCGCGCGGGGAGGACGCCTATCTCCAGTACCTGAAGACCGCGCCCGAGTGGCAGCGGGTAAGGCAGGACGCGGCGCTGAGCAGGCGGTGGGACACGTGGGTCTACATGCCGTGGCGCTACCGCTGGGAGCCGGGGCTGACGGATCAGGCGGCCCGCTTCTGCCGCGAGCACGGCATCGACGGCGGATTCGTCGATCACGCGCGGGCCAATGGCTTCGCGTGGGTCGATCGCCACAAGCTCAAGTTCTACAACGACCACACGGCGGGCAAGGGGTACTTGCATCTGCGCGGGTCGAAGGACAAACGCGCGTTCACCAAGTATCAGCGCGACCCGCGCGCGGTGCGTCGCGATCGCGAAGGGTTGAAACCGCTGACACCGGGCGCGCTCGCCGAGTTGCAGACGCTTGTCGGCGAGCGCGTCAAGAGGCTCAAGGGGAGCCCGTGGAGCATCGCGTACGCATTGGACGACGAGATCTCGACGGGTGCGTTTCTCATGCCACTGCCGTGGCGGGTGCACGAGGACGACGAGGCCTACACGCGCTGGCTTAAGAGTTACTACCGCGATGATCGCGCGCCCAAGCCCCAGTGGGTCGGACCGGAGCACGCGTTTGCGCAACTCGGCAAGCCGCTGCGCAAGATCGATCTGTCGCCGTTGCTCGACCGGATGAGCTTCAACGACTCGGAGTGGGCGAACTTCATCGGCGCGCTGGTCGGCAGCGCCAACGCGGCGGATCCCGATACGCCGTGCGGGTTCGTGGGCGGCCAGGGTCCGTCGATGTGGGGCGGCTACGACTACGCCAAGCTCGCGGGCAAGATCCAATGGATCGAGGCCTATGACGACGGCTCGGTGCACGAGATCCTGCGGTCGCTTGCGCCCGACGCGCCACGCGTGACGACGCACTTTCACGGCAAGGCGAAAGATGCCAAGCGCGACACATGGGCTGCCTGGTACCACTTCGCGCACGGCAACCGCGGCATGATCGGGTGGGTCGAGAACTGGTTCGAGAAGGGCAAGCCGAAGCCGTGGCTGGGCGAGTTCGCCGCGACGCTGAAGGAACTGGGCCGCGTCCAGGGGCCCAAGCTCGCGCACGCTCGTTGGCAACACGATCGCATCGCGATCTACTACTCGCACCCGTCGATTCAGGTTTCGTGGTGCCTCGATGCCGAGGCCCACGGCAAATCCTGGGTCAACCGGTACGACGATCACAACCTCGGCACGAGCCACCTCACACGCCGCGCCTGGGAGGCGCTGCTGAACGATGCCGGCCTGCAATACGACTTCGTGGCCTACGATGACGTCGCGCGGGACGGCGTGCCGGAGCAGTACAAAGTGCTCATCCTCCCGGCGTGCTACGCGCTGAGCGATCTGGAGGCGAAACGCATCAAGAAGTTCTGCTCGAGCGGCGGAACCGTCGTCGCGGACTTCGCGTGCGGGTTGTTCGACCAGCATGGCCGCGGCCGCAACCACGGCGCCCTTGATCGTTTGTTTGGCCGGGCATCCGACGGCAAGGAATCGCGCGCCAGGTTCTTCTCGAGCCGCCTTTGGGTCGAGACGGATCAGGACAAAGCGTATGGGGCGAAGAAGCTCCGCACATTGTTCGAGTCGCTCCCGACGAGGAAGAAGCACGGCTACGCGGTGGCGGATGTGCTGGGCCCGAACGCGCGCGCGCATGGGAACGGCCACGCGCACTACCTCGGTCTCTCACCGCAGCGTTATCTGATGTTCCTCGAGGAGGGCATCGCGGTACCCGAGCACCTGGATCCGTTCCTGGCGCCGATTCGCGCTGCGGGCGTCGAGCCGTTCGTGCGTGTCATGCGTGACGGCAAACCGGCGATCGGTCTCGAGGTGACGCGTTGGGCGGTCGGGAAACGCCGGTATCTGTTTGTCGTCGAAAGACGGTTTCCCGAGCGCGGAAAGACCCACAAGATCACGCTGCGATTTCGGGAACCGGTCGTCGGTCTGACCGATGAGCGCACTGGAAAACTCGTCGGCGATGGCCGCGAGTTCGAGATCTCGTTCGACACCGGCGCGGCGTCCATGCTCGGTTGGGACGCCCCGAAGCCCGCCGAACGTTGACCGGGTTGACCCCAAGTGGCGGAGTTGGACGTGGCGCGGTCGCGGTGTACCGCCGGCGCCGAAAGAACGCGTAGCCGGTCGCGGTCAAGCGCCTCGAAATCGAACGCTTCGGAACTTTCTGCCGGGCTCAACCGACGCGTTCCGTAGGCCGATGATGGTTGGATGCCTTGTTTTCGCCATGCGGCCGCCCTCGTCTTGCTCGGCCTGGTTTCGTCGGTGGTATCGGCGGACCCGGTTATCGATGGCGCCCTTGATCCTTCGGAGGGATATACCCTCTACTCGATTTTCATCGATGTTGAGAACGGGCCGCAGAACGTGCCCGGCGGGACGTTCGGCATGCACTTCGATGCCGCCGGCAATCTCTCGATCATTTTGGTCGAGCCGCTTCACCTCAACGACAACACGTTCGGTTTGACCGCGATCGGCTGGGGCGCCGATTCGGATAGCGGCAAGGACCACACCCTCAAGTCGCTCCTGGGCAGTGACGACGCGCAGGTCCAGATCTTCGATGCGTCGGGTGCGGTCGTGCTCGACATCAACCTCGACTACATCAGCGATGCCGGGGACCCCGGCAAAGGCGGCAAGGGTGGTAAGGGCGGAAAGGGTGGCAAGGGTAAGGGCAAGGGTAAGGGCAAGGGTAAGGGCAAGATGGGGCCCGGCGGTGGACCGACCCCCGCGCCGCCGACGACCCCCACAACACCCACACCGCCGACGCCGCCGCCGTTCGGATTGCCCGGGGAGTATCGTTCGCTCGGCGTGATTGGCGGTGACGGCGGCGTCACCGTGGGTTCGCCCGCAGATGTGCTGGGGTGGGGGACGTCTCTCGATCGGAACTTCAACGCGCTCGGCTACGGCGCGTACACCGAAGACTCGCCGGCGACCGACGCGAGCTACACGCCGAATCCGGATGCACCGGGATGGATCTTCCCGATCATCTGGGAAATCAAGATCGCTGCCAGCGTGTTCGACAACGGGTTCGGCGGGATCTACATTCCGCTTGTGCACGCCTCGCCCAACAAGCTCGGCGGCAACAAGATCTACCCGGTGATCGGGGGGCCGCTTTCGACTCCTCCGGCGCCGCCGGCCAATCCGGTGCCGGAGCCGGCCAGCGTCCTGCTCATCGGCGGAGCGGCAGCGGGTGCGCTTGCGGTGCGCCTGCGGCGTAGGCGCGGGTAGAATCCCGCCATCTCACCGCCCTGTTTCGTTCCGCGGTGCAGCGCACGCGTGCTGCTCGCGATTCTCGTTGTGCTCGCGCTTGCTCCCGCGCGTGCGCACGCGCATCCGCATGATTTTCCGCCCACGGTTTGGCTGAACATCGAGGTGCGCGCCGACGAGGTGTTCGTCAAGGTGATCGGGCGGGTGGATTGGCTGCCCAAATGGCTCGGATTCGCCGGCGTCTCTGGTGCCGTGCGCCGCGGGCTGCCCGCGCCCGACGCCGTCGCCGAGGCGGCGAAGCGGTTTTCTCGGGACACCCCGGTCGAAGTCGATGGCGTGGCGGCGACGCCGGTCGGGAAGAAACTCAAGCTCCGCCTGATGAGCCCGCTCGATGCGGGCATGGAGCACTTCGAGTTCCACTGCGCCTATCCGCTTTCGGCGCCGGCGAAGAGTTTCAAGCTGCGTTGGACGAACTTTGACGGCGCGGACTGGGGAGACGCTGTCGTGGTCCCGACCGTGATCGAGGTCGACGGTTTCCCGACCAGCCACTCCTTCATGCCGAACGAACCCGAGTTGACCTGGCACGCGACTAAACGCACGCCGCGGTTCGCCGGAGTCGTGGATCCGGTCGCGGCCCCGCCCGCGGTGCGCTGGTCGATTCCGGTCGTGGCGTTGGCGTGCCTGCTGGCGACGCTTCTTTGGGTCGTGCTCGCGTGGCGGGCCGGATGGCGCTTCACGGTCCCCGGGATTGTCGTCGGCGCCTTCCTGTCCGTCACGTTGGGTGGGGTCGGTGTCGTCGTCATCGCCGCGCCGTTTGCCGACGCGATCGAGATGCCGCCCAGGGATCAGGGCCGCTTGATCCTCGAGTCGCTGCTCAACAACGTGTACCGCGCGTTCGATGAGCGCAGCGAGAGCGCGGTGTATGACCGGCTGGCGCGCTGCGCGCACGAGTCGATGCTCGATCGTCTCTACGCCGACGTGCACGAGAGCCTGATCCTGCGCGAAGACGGGGGGGCCGTCGCGACGGTTCAGGAGGTGACGTTTCGCGACCTCGCTGTGCAGATCCCGGAGCCGGGCGAGCCCGACTCCGCGCGGCTCCGTTTCCACGTCGAAGGTTCGTGGCAGGTGCGCTGCTCGATCACGCACTTCGGCCACACGCACACACGGTGGAACAAATACAAAGCGCGCTTCGCTGTGCAACACGACGGGCAATCCTGGAAGATCGCTGAGATGAACGTGATCGACTACCATCGCGAGGACGATGGCAAACCGGGCGATCGCAAGCGCGAGCAACCGAAAGAGGACTAGCACGTCCCTGATCGCGCTGGCCGTCCTGGTGGCTGCGTGCGGCAAGGACGACCGCGAACCGACCGCGCGTCCCGCCCGCGAGCGCCCGCTCGTCTACACGACGTTTTTCCCGACGACGTATTGGACCAAGCGTATCGGCGGGGACCTCGTCGATGTCGTCTGTCCGTTACCGGCGGACGAAGATCCGATCTTCTGGCAGCCGTCGCCCGACGTCGTGCGTGCGTATCAGGGCGCCGATCTGATCGTGCAAAACGGCGCGGGGCTCGAGAAGTGGGTCGAGGCGGTGTCGTTGCCGCAGTGGCGCACGGTTGTCACGGCGCGCGCGTTCGAAGGCGAATGGCTGCACTACCAGACCGCGTTTCGGCACAACCACGGCGACCAGGGCGCGCACGACCACGAGGGTCTCGACGGGCACACATGGTTGGACCCCGTGCTCGCGAAACTGCAAGCTAACGAGATCCTGAAGGCGCTAGTGCGGCTGTTGCCGCGGGAGTCCGCGGCGTTGACGTCGCGCTACGACGCGCTAGCCAAAGATCTCGATGCGCTGGATGCGGAGTTCCGTGCCCTCGGAAAAGGGCCGGAGGGCTTTTTCTACGTCTCTCATCCGGCGTACAACTACGTGATCAAGCGCTACCGGTGGCCTGCGTGGCGTGTGCGGAACCTTCCCGATCTCGATCCTCAGGCTCTGCCGGACGAAAACGAACTCCGCACGCTCCTGAGGGCGATCGAGAGAAGAGTGGACCCGTGCCGCGGGATCCTGTGGGAGAGCGAACCGGCACCCGCGGTCTCGGCGGCGTTCGCGGAAGCCGGGCTGAAGAGCGTCGTGTTCGATCCCCTCGAAAGCGCCAATCCCGGCACCGACTACATCGCGAAGATGCGCGAGAACATCGCGAGGCTCAAACCGGCGTTCGAGTAACGCATCGAAAATCCCGCCACCGCGTCACCGTCGGGCATAATGCTCCGCTGCTCGTGATCATCTCGACCGAGAATCTGACCAAGCACTTTGGCGCCACGCTGGCCCTCGAGTCTGTCAGTTGCGCTATCGAGCCCGGGACGACGGGACTCTTGGGGCCCAACGGCGCGGGGAAGACGACGCTGTTGCGGATCCTGCTCGGGCTCCTGCCGGCCAAGGGCAAGGCGACCGTGCTCGATATCGACCCGATGCGCCAGCCGCTCGCGGTGCGGGCGCGGCTCGGGTACATGCCCGAGAGCGAGTGCCTCATCCCCGGCCTCACGGGTGTCGAAGCGGTCTCGTTCATGGGCCGCATTTCCGGCATGCCGTCTCGCGCGGCGCTCCAGCGTGCCCACGAGGTCCTGTACTTCGTGGGCCTCGGCGAGGCGCGCTATCGCGAAGTCGGAGAGTTCTCGACCGGAATGCAACAGCGCCTGAAGCTCGCGCAGGCGTTGGTGCATGATCCGGACCTGCTCTTTCTGGACGAGCCGACCAACGGCCTCGACCCGAAGGGACGCCAGGAGATGCTCGCCGTCGTGAAGGAACTCGCCGTCGATCACAAGAAGAGCGTGGTCCTGAGCTCGCATCTGCTGCCTGACGTTGAGGCGGTCTGCACGAACGTCGTCCTCATGAACCGCGGGCGTATCGTGCGCGCCGGGCCGCTGGCCGAGCTCACGTCCGACTCGGACGGCAGCTACAGCGTCCAGGTGCGCGGCGACGAGGAAAAGTTCGCGGCCGAGCTGGCGAGCCGCGGCGGCTCCATCAACGAGCGCCGGGTCCACCTTCCCGATGACGCTGGGACCCGCTTGATTTTCGAGGCCGCCGCGGCTGCCGAAGTCCAGCTGCGCGAAGTGAAGCCAATGCGCCGCTCGCTCGAGGATGTCTTCATGGAAGCAATGGACGAGTGATGCCGGTCTACGACGCTTCCTATCGCCCCTGGGAGGGCAAAGCCAAAGCGAGTCGGTGGGCTGCTGTCGCAATTGCCACCACGACGGTGCGTCGGCTGTGGCGCCTTCGCTCGATTAAGTGGCTCGCGGTCTTCTGCCCGTTGGCTGCCTGCTCGATCAGTTGGCTGGTCCTGTATTTCTCGTACGGAGAGTTCTGGGCAAGAGTAGCCAGACAGGTTGGAATCCAGGACGTCAACGTCCTGCACCTCATAAACGTGCGTCTTTTCACGTGGGTGCAAATCCCCGCGGTGTTGCTCGCGGCGATTGTCGGCGGACCGCTCATCGCCGAGGACCGGCGATCGCATTCGTTGCCACTCTATTTCTCGCGACCAATTACCCACCTCACGTACACGCTGGGCAAGTTCTTGACGATCTTCGCCTATCTATCGTTGCCGATCCTGCTGCCTTCGATTGGCATGTACATGATCGACGTATCTCTGTCCCCCGCGCAGGGTCACTGGCTGGAGCAGTTCCCATCGCTGTTGCGAGCGATGGCATGCGCTGGCTTGCTCATAGCTGTGCTGGCGTCGGTGTCACTCGGCGCGTCGTCGCTTTGCACACGCAACAACTACGCGATCGCGCTGGTGTTCACATCGATGATGGTCGTTTGGGGCGGGTCCGAAATCGTGGCCGATGTGCTGGACAACTCGAACGCCGCACTCGCGGCTCCGTTCACCGCACTAACGCGAATCTCGGTGGAGCTGCTCGATCTCCCGGAGCTCCTGTATCCGGATGCTCTGAACCGCACGAGCGGCATGCCGGACATTCGCCTCGCGTGGATGAGCGTAGCGGCGTGGACGGCTATTCCGCTCCTCGTGTTGATCGCGCGGGTTCGCAAGGTCGAGGTGGTTTCGTGATCGCGACGTTTGACAACGTCGCCAAGTGGTATGGCGACGTGATCGGCCTGGTGGACGTGACGACGGAGATCGGACCGGGTGTGACCGCGCTGCTCGGTCCCAACGGCGCCGGTAAGTCGACGTTCCTAAAGCTCCTGACCGGCCAACTCGTGCCGTCCACAGGCTCGGTATCTCTGTTCGGCAAGAATCCGTTCCGTTCTTCGGGTGTGTACCGCCAAGTCGGTTTTTGCCCGGAGCAGGACGCGTTCTACGAGGACATGACCGGCCGCAAGTTCGTCCATTACCTGACGCGTCTGCATGGGTACGGTGCGGCCGAAGCCCGCCGCCGCAGCGACGAGGCCATCGAGCGCGTCGGCATGTCGGAAAACGCCCACCGCCGCATTCGCACCTACTCGAAGGGGATGCGGCAGCGCATCAAGCTCGCACAGGCAATCAGCCACGATCCGCAACTCGTCGTGCTCGACGAACCGCTCAACGGCATGGACCCCATCGGGCGTCGCAAGGTGATCGACCTCGTCAAAGAGATGGGAGCGGAAGGACGCAGCGTGCTGGTTTCGAGCCATATCCTGCACGAAGTCGAGGCGATGACACGCGAGCTCCTGTTGCTCTATCAAGGGCGCGTGCTTGCGGAAGGCACCGTGGAGGAGATTCGGGCGTATCTAAACCAGTACCCGCACAAGATCATCGTGCGCGCACCGCGTGCTCGCGAGATCGCGGGGCACTTGCTCAAACTCGACGGCGTGAGTGGCGTGCGCATCGACAACGAAACTCTGCACATCGAGGCGCAGAATCCGGATCAACTGTTCGATGCGTTGCCGGAGCTGGTTCTGCAGCAAGGGTTCGATCTGGACGCGGTCGAAGCCTCCGACGTTTCCCTAGAAGCGATTTTCGACTACCTGGTGAAGTGAGAGCGGCATGAGAATTGTGACCGCAACTCTCCTCGTCGCGCGCCAAGCCATGGGTCAGAGCGCTCGTGGACTGCGCTTGGTCGCATTGTCGTTGCTTACGTTTGTTCCGCTGATGCTCACTGCGCTGATTGTGTCGGTGGAAGAGACGATCCAGTTCTCGACCTTCGCGGGGATCACGCTGTTCTTTTCGTTTCAGATCATCGTCCCGTTGCTGGCCCTGATCCTGGGTGTCAGCGTGCTCGGCGACGAGATCGAAGGCCGCACCCTCACCTATCTCTACACGCGGCCGCTGCCGCGCCCGGTCTACTTCATCGGCCGGATGTTGGGACTCGGGTGTTTTTTCGGGATCCTCCTCGCGATCTCTCTCGCCGGCTCCGCGGCCCTGTTCGGATCCGATCTGAACTTCGACGCACGGCACATCGCATCGGCGACGTTCATCGGGCTGGTCGCGTTCGGGGTGTACCTCGCCATCTTTGCGGCGATCCGCACAATTCTAAAACCGGCCTTGTACGTGGGATTCCTGTGGATCTTCGTCGTGGAGGGCATCGTCTCGAAGATCCCCAATTCCGGCGCGCCACGCTCGTCGGTCTGGCATCACGTCATGGTCGTGTTCACGGACCAATTCGATGAATTCCTGTTCCCGGGCAAAGTCCGGGCCATGGCAGATGTCGGCGATCCCGGCCAGAGTATGTGGATGTTGGCCGCCATCTTCGCGGGCGCGATCGCGGTGGCCGTAATCCGCCTCCAAACCACCGAACAGCGCCTCCCCGCAGCGGTCGCGTGACCGGAGCGTGACTTCCCGCGACGTCAAAAGGCGCACGTGCAATCGCGGGACATAATAATGACAGCCCGCGGCGCATGATCGCCGTCTACTGAAATGCTGTGGCCGGTTCCGTGGGTGCTGTCTACAGGGTCCGGGTCGTTTCCGTTTCTGGAGAGAATGCGTGCTCAAGTCCTCCTTGCTCGTCATGTTGTTTTGCATCCACGCCGGGTGCAGCGCGAGCTACTACTCCAAGCAAGCCGATGAAGACGGTCTCGAACTCGTGACCGAGAAGCGGCAGAGCGTCGACAGGGCCCGCGAAAACCTGTTGGACCCGCGCGACGAACTGGAACCGCGCGAAAAGAAGCAGGCGGAATTCGAGGTGCCGGCGAAGTTGGACCTCGACGATGCGGTTCGCCTCGCGACGCTGCACAACCGCGGCTTCGAAACACGGCGCGAGGCGTTTTTTCTCCAGGCTCTTTCCTTGGACCTCACGCGCCGCGATTTCCTCGAGACGGTGTTCAGCGGCAGCGCCGGCTACACCGGGAGCGACGGGCGCGCGTTGCGCTTTACGGACTCGGCGTTCCTGACGCTCTCCGGCACGCGCCTGCTGCCCACCGGCGGACGGCTTACGGTCACGGGCGCGGGCAACAACAGCACGCTCGCGGTCGACGACGGGACGGTGCAGGACGCAGGTGCCACCGGGATCGTCACCCTTACGCAGCCGCTCCTGCGAGGCGCGGGCAGGAAAGTGGCGTTCGAACCGCTCACTCAGGCGGAGCGGACGCTGCTCTACGAAGCCCGCGACTTCGAGTTCTTCCGCGAGACATTCGCGGTCGACATCATCGAGCAGTACTACAACCTCGTTCGGCAAAAGCAGGAAATCGCGAACGAAGAGCGCCGGCTCAAGAACCAGGAGTTCGCTCAGAATCAGGCGAAGGCGCTCTATGCGATCGGCACGCAATCGAGCGTGGACGTGCAGCGCGCCGAGCAGTCGTTCCTGGACGCGCAGAACTCGCTGCTCGACACGGAAACCCAATACAGACTCAGCCTCGACCGCTTCAAGATCCAACTCGGGGTGCCCACGGACACCGAGTTCGAGATCGGCGACGAACTACCCGCGATCGTCGAGTTCGAGATCGACATGGAGCGAGCGGTCCAAGCGGCGCTGCACAACCGGCTCGACCTGCGGACAACCCGAGATCGGGTCGCTGACGCCGAACGCGCGCTCAACGTGAGCAAGAACAACCTCCTGCCGGATCTCGACCTCGATGCCACGTACACCACGGACAGCGCCGGCAGCGACTCCCTGCGCCGGCTCTTCTTCGACAACCAGACCATCCGATTCGGTGTGAACCTGGAGATCCCGCTGGACCGCAAGGCGGAACGCAACCAGTACAAAAGCGCGCTGATCACGTTGGACCGCGCGCGGCGCACTCTGCGTCGGGAAGAAGACAGCGTGATTCTCGAGATCCGCGGACTGCTGAGGGCGCTGCGCACCGTCCGCAGCCAGTTGCGCATCGGGGAACGCGAAATTGACTCACTCGTGCGCCAAGCGACCCAGGCGGATCTCGAAAACCGCGCGGGCCTGTCCAGCAACCGCGACAAGATCGAGGCGCTCGACGAGTTGACGGAGGCTCGCAACCGCCAGCTTTCTCGCACCGTGAACTACGAAGTTGCCCGTCTCCGTTTCATCCAGGCGCTTGGTCTGATGTTCGTTGACGAAGAGGGAAGGATCGTTTCGTGACCAAGATCGTCGTGATACTCAGCATCGTGGCTGCCGTCGGCGGCGGAGGCGCGTTTTTGGGCGGTGCCTTCGAATCCGGCTCGCAAAACGTCGACCTGTCACGCGGCACCTACAAGGTGAAGCGCGGGGAACTCAAGATCACGCTGACCGAGCGTGGGACGCTCAAGACGAAAAAGTCGACCATCATCCGCGCGGAGACGAGCGCGAAGATCGAGTGGCTGATCGACGAAGGGAAGATGGTCAAGAAGGACGAGATCCTCGTCGAACTCGAGAAGGACGACGTCAGGCAGCGCGTCGAGAACTACAGGAACCAGGTCATCAAGCTCGAGGCGGAGCTCAAATCGGCCGAGACGGAACTCCTCATCCAGGAAACCCAGAACAAGACCGACATCGAGAAGGCGGACCTGGCGCTCGAGGTCGCGCGTGTCATGTTGCTGAAGTTCCTCGAGGGCGAGATCCCGCAGGAAAAGCGCAAGCTCAAGCTCGCGATCGAAAAGGCCGAGTCCGACAAGCGCCGGTACCAGCAGCGAGTGGATGCGTACCGCCGGTTCATCAAGGACGACTACGTAACGGCCGATCAGCTCGAATCGGAGGAGTTGAAACTCAAGACGGCGGTCAACGAACTTGTAACGGCCAACCTCAACCAGCGCGTCTACCTCCAGTACAAGATGCCGCTGGACGAAAAGCAGAAACGCGCCGCGGTCATAGAAGCGGAGCGTGCCCAGATCCGCGCGCGCAAGCGGGCCGAGGCGCGCATGGCGGCCAAGAACGCGACCGTTCGGCAAAAAAACGTCTCGCTGAAGGTCAACCGGAAGCAACTCGAGAAGCAGGAGAAGATCCTCGGCAAGATGACGCTGAAGGCTCCGACCGAGGGCACCGTGCTCTACGGCGACCCGGACAACCCGTGGGGGCGTGAAAACATCAAGGTCGGGAAGCAGGTGTGGAACAACATGTCGCTCATCACGCTCCCGGACCCGACTGAGATGGCCGTGCTGATCTACGTTCACGAAGCCGACATCGACAAGGTCAAGAAGGACATGCGCGCGTTTATCACGAGCGAGACGCGCAAGGACACGCAGTACGAGGGGCAAATCACCAAGGTCGACCAGGTGGCGAACGCCGGCCGGCGATGGGGCGGCGACGGCGCCAAGAAGTTCAAGGTCGAGGTTGCGCTCGACGGCGAGAACCTGAATCTCAAGCCGGGGACGTCGGCCGAGGTTCAGGTCATGATCGACGAACTCGACGACGTGCTCATCGTGCCGTTGCAGGCCGTGCACGCCAAAGAGGGCAAGTTCTTCTGTTTCAAGCTCGACGGCTCCGGCTTCGAGAAGATCTCCGTCAAGCTCGGCAAGGACAACAACAGCCATGTGGAGATCGTCGAGGGCGTGAGCGAAGGCGATGAGCTGTTGCTCTACGACCCCGAAGCCGGCGGCAACGGTAATGGCAGTTACGGCTCGTCCGAGGATGACGACGAGTAGTGAGCGACCCTGCGGAAACGGTGATCGAGCTCGACTCGATCGACATGTACTACGGCGAGGGCGACGCGTCCCTCCACGTGCTCAAGGGCGTGAACATCGTCGTGCGCGAGGGCGAGTATGTCGCCATCACCGGTGCGTCCGGCTCGGGCAAGTCGACGATGCTCAACATCCTCGGTTGCCTCGATCGCGCCACGAACGGGCGTTACATCCTCCACGGCGCGGATGTCGCGGATCTGGACGACGACGAACTCTCGCACATTCGCAACGACCGAATCGGGTTCATCTTCCAGAGTTTCAATCTCATCGCGGGGCTCAATGTTCTGGAGAACATCGAAGTGCCGGTGCTCTACAGCAGCAAGTCGATCGTGTCGCGCCGCGCGCGATGCAAGGAGTTGCTGGCCGCTGTCGGCCTGACGGAACGGATGCATCACAAACCGCCGCAGCTGTCGGGCGGTGAACGCCAGCGCGTCGCGATCGCGCGGTCGCTGGTCAACGACCCGGTGTTGCTTCTGGCCGACGAACCGACAGGCAACCTCGACACGAAGACCGGTAACGAAGTCCTCACGCTCATGGAGGACCTGCACAAGCAGGGCCGCACGATCGTGATGATCACTCACGATCCGATCGTCGCCGCGCGCGCGCAACGGCAGATCCACCTGATCGACGGCGTGGTTCAGGAGCCCGCGGCATGAACCCGCAGAAATCGCTCGAGTATCTGCGGTTGGCCCTGCGCAGCCTCGCTGGGCACAAGCTGCGCACCGTGTTGACGGCGCTCGGCATCATCATCGGGGTCGCGTCGGTCATCGTGATGCTCGCCGTAGGCGCCGGCGCGGAACGCAAGATCCTGCAGGAGATCGGCCGGCTCGGGATCACGAACATCATCCTCAACAGCGTCGAGCCGCCGCAGAAAACGCGCTCGGAGGAGCAGGAGGGCTTTATCCAGTCCTACGGCCTGACCTACCGCGACGAGAAGCAGATTCGCGAGACGCTGCCGGGGATCAAACGCGTTCTGCCCGTGCACAAGGCGAAGAAGACCACCTGGTGGGGCAGCCGCAAGGTGGAGGCGATGGTCAACGCCGTCCGGCCGGAACAAATGGCGATGTTCGGGCTCCGCGTGGTCCGCGGACGCGCGCTCAACGAGATGGACAGCTACCAGCTCGCGCGCGTGTGCGTGATCCGCGGCAGCATGATGAAGATGCTGGGCACGTTCGAGGATCCGCTGGGCAAGGCGCTCAACGTCGACGGGACGCCGTATCGCATCGTCGGTGTCCTCGCGGACGAGGAATTCGTCGGCTATCAGCGCAAGGCCCTGTCCGTCGAGGCGCAGGCGCCGGAGATCTACGTGCCGTACGAAACCGTGCGGCGCCGAGTCGGGACGCGCAGCATCCGATCCAGCATGGGCAAGTTCGAGGCAACGGATGTCGAGCTGAGCCAGATGGTCGTGGCCGTGCATACGCCGGACGACGTCCTGTTGACGGCGAAGTTGCTCCAGCGGATCCTCGAGAAAAACCACGAGGATCGGGACTACGAAATCGTCGTTCCGCTCGAAAAACTCGAGTCGAAGCGCAAGGCTCAGCAGATCATCACGACCTGGCTCGTCTTCATCGCGGCGATCTCGTTGCTCGTCGGCGGAATCGGCATCGCGAACATCATGATCTCGAGTGTGACGGAGCGCACCAAGGAGATCGGCATCCGTCGTGCGCTGGGGGCCAAGCAGCGCCACGTCATGGCCCAGTTCATCACGGAGACCGTCGCCATCTCCGCGCTCGGAGGCGTCTGCGGCATTTTCTGCGGAATTGCGCTCTCGCAGTTCGCGCCCGCGGTGCTGGGCTACGACGCGATTCTGTCCACGTCGAGCATCGGCCTGGCGTTCGGCATCGCGATGGTCGTCGGTGTCGTGAGCGGGATCTACCCTGCATATCGCGCCGCCAAACTCGATCCGATCGCCGCGTTGCGGCACGAGTAGGGCGGTGAAGGTCACGACTGAGGAAGCGGTCCGAGGCTGAGGCTCCGGCGAAGGCTAAGGCGTTTGAGGCACGGCTATAATGCCGCGCTGGAAACGGACGAAGCAGGCCATGACGAAGTATCGACCTCGCACCGACCCCGACACTGGCGAATTGTATCTGCCGGTTGTCGAACGCGGGCAGCGGCTGCTGCACACGCCGCTCCTCAACAAGGGCACCGGATTCAGCGACGAGGAGCGTGACGCGTTCGGCCTCCGCGGCTTGGTTCCGCCGCGCATCTCGACGGCGCGCGAGCAACTGCAGCGTGCCTACGACAGCTTCACGGCGTTCGAGCACAACCTCGAGCGGTACATATACCTGTCGTCTCTGCAGGACCGGAACGAAACGCTGTTTTTCCGTCTCGTGCTCGAGCACCTCGAGGAGATGACGCCAATCATCTACACGCCCGTTGTCGCCGAGGCGTGCGCGAACTGGAGCGGAATTTTCCGGCGCGCGCGCGGCATCTATCTGACACCCTCGGACCGCGGGCGGTTCGATCAGGTCCTGCGCAACTCCCCGGTGGACCCGTCGGTCATCGTCGTCACGGACAACGAGCGCATTCTGGGCATCGGCGACCAGGGCGCCGGCGGCATGGGCATCCCCATCGGGAAGCTTTCGCTGTACACCCTCGGCGCGGGCATCCACCCCTCCCGCTGTCTACCCATCTCACTGGACGTCGGGACCGACAACGGCGATCTGCTGCGCAACCCGCTCTACATCGGTTGGCGCCACCCGCGCCTGCGCGGCGACGAGTACTGGGAGTTCGTCGACGAGTTCGTCGAGTCGGTCAAACGGTGTTTTCCCGACGTGCTTCTCCAGTGGGAGGACTTCGCCAAGACAACGTCGTTCCGCCACCTCGAGGCCCATCGTGACAATATCGCGTCGTTCAACGACGACATCCAGGGCACGGCGGCGGTGAGTGTGGCCGGGCTGCTCGGTGCCATGCGGCAGCTCAAGTCGCGCCTCATCGACCAGACGATCGTGATGCTCGGTGCAGGCTCGGCCGGCGTCGGCATCGCGAGCCTGATCGTGGATGCGATGGTCGACGAGGGCGCGTCGCCCGAGGAGGCGAAACGACGCATCTTCACCCTCGATCGCAAGGGCCTCGTGGTCCAGGGCCGGCCGGGGCTCGATGAAAACAAGAAGAAGTTCGCCGTCGAGCCGGAACGCATCGCGTCTTGGGGGGCGGTCGGGGATGAGATCCCGCTGCTGGAGGTCGTCAAGCGAGCGAAGGCCACCGTGTTGTTCGGCGTTTCGGGCCAGGCCGGAGCGTTCGACGAGTCGATCATTCGCGCGATGGCCGCGAACGCCGCTCGGCCCATCGTGCTGCCGCTTTCGAACCCGACGAGTCACGCGGAGGCCAAGCCGGTGGACATCATTCGCTGGACGGACGGCCGCGCGATCGTCGCGACCGGCAGCCCGTTCGACGACGTGGTCTACAACGGCAAGCGCTACCGCATCGGCCAGGGCAACAACGTCTTCATCTTCCCGGGTGTCGGCTTGGCGGCGATCGTCGCCCGAGCGAAACGGATCACCGACGGAATGTTCCTCGCGGCGGCGCGTGCGCTCGCTAGCTGCGTTACGGAGGATCTCCTCTGGCTCGGTTGCGTGTATCCAAAGATCGAGGACGTGCGCGCGTGCAGCCGGGTCGTCGCGAAGGCGGTGATGGAGGCCGCTGTGAAAGACGGTGTCGCGGACCCGATCGTCGACATGGACGCCGCGATCGAAGCCGCGATGTGGGAGCCGCGCTATCTGCCGTATCGCCCCGCGTAGTGTGCCCCACGCCGGCGCTCAAGTCCTAAACCCCTGTGTTACTCTAGGCCGCTTAATCGAGCACCATGGCTAAGGAAGAACCCATACGCGTCGAGGGCAAGGTCAACGAGGTCTTGCCCAATACACGCTTCCGCTGCGAAATCGAGGGTGGGCACGTGATTCTGTGCCACGTCTCGGGGCGCATGCGCCGGCATCGCATCCGCATGCTGCCCGGCGACATCGTCACCATCGAAATGTCGCCGTATGACCTCACCCGCGGCCGCATCGTCTATCGCGGCCCCATGCGCCAAGCCGAGAACTCGGCCCCGAAGCGGCCCCGCAAGAAGAAGCGCCGTCGCGCCCCGCCCCGGCGGCGTTAGGCCTGCCGGCAGGCCCGTTCGGTCCCGGGAAGATCGCGCAACTAGACCTCGGATGCGTTGGTTGCGCAAGGTGCCAGGTGGCGCGGCGTGCGCAGTTTCGATTCTCCTGTGTGCGTGCTACGCGATGTTGGGAACTCGGTCACACCGGAAAACGATTCGCTGGATCGTTTTCCGGCTATCGCGCGTTCGGGCTCACTTGCCTCG
>JAZFYD010000108.1:0-7555 GCA_036443405.1 Planctomycetota bacterium | reverse complement strand
ATGGCGTCGGAGGAATCCCGCGCGAGCGCCGCGTTGTGGAACGCAGGACTCTTGGAGTGGTCGATCGGATCTCCCGCCACGCCGAACAGCGGCGCGCCCAAACGCGCGCGGCGGACGTGCAGTTCGTCAAACAGCACCGCTGGAGACGGCAGCCCGGGCGCGATCGCTTGGCTCGCGCAATAGGTCAGCGGTGCGAGGGCCCGGGTGAACTCCCCGAAACGCCCCATCGCGATCGCGGACATCGGCAGCGCGAGCACGCGAAACGCCTCGGTGGCATCCCGCGGCGTCACCGCGATCTTCACGAGATCCGCGCCGCGTTCCAAGCAACGTTGGAACAACCCGTCGAGATCGGCGGGCACGCCATCCTTGTCGTGCGCGCTCACGATGCGCCGCGGGCCCGCGGGTCCATATCCGTCCGGCGCATCCACTTCGATGTCGAGATACGCCGCACCCGCTGCGCGTGAGAGCAGCACCGCGCGTTCGGTCTCACTGCCCGCGAACGCGCCGCCGTCGATCTTGCGGCGCACGGTGGCGATCACCGGCTTTGCGGACTCGGCGATCGCGCGCGCGACATCGATGCCGGGGTAGAGGTCGAGACGCAACTCGACGGCATCGACTCTCGGGTCCGGCGGTTCCCCGGCGCGAACGAGCGTCTGAACAACGAGCCTGCCGGCTCGCTCAGGCGGGGGCGGAACCTTCCGCGGTCGGCTCGTCATAATCGAGATCCGGGAAGGTCTCCGGAACATAGTCCGGGCGCTTGCTGGCTTCGACCTCGTCGCGGTAGGCCTGGACGACGTCTTTCTCCACCATGCGCCGGGTCGACGCGTTGATGGGATGCGCGATGTCGGCGTGGAACCGGAGACGGTTATCTTCCGTGACCCGCTTCGGGCGCAGATGGCACCCGCAGTCGTTGCAGTAGCGGGCACGAAGGTGATTCTTGCCGCTGCAGCGAGGGCAGCGCGCCGTGAGCTTCCGGCTGGGCATCGCGACGAAGAATCCGTTTTGCCCCTCGATCACCTTGAGATCGCGGATAACGAACGAGTTGTCGAACGTAACCGTGCAGAACGCTCGGAGACGATCCTCACTCTGCTGCCGTCGCGGCAGAAGCTTGATGCGAATCTCGGTGACTTCCAATGTTGTCGCTCGTCTTGTCCGCCCGACAGGGGCGCCCGCCCGTTTACCCAGCGACGCTCGTCCGTCCGCGGCTCTTGACGACCAGCACTTTCGCCGGGACACCCCCGAGGTCGATGTCGCCTCGCGGCTCATCCGCTTGGTCCCACGCGGCAAAGTAGGCCGCACCGGAACCGGTCATCAAGAAAGCCCGGCCGAACTGGCTTTCCGCCCCCTTTCTTACGGAAACGAGCCGCGGCTCGAGAGCCTCGGCTGCCTCCTGCAGGCGGTTGA
The DNA here is from genome assembly GCA_036443405.1 of Planctomycetota bacterium. GTDB lineage: Bacteria > Planctomycetota > PLA2 > PLA2 > PLA2 > JAZFYD01. The sequence continues at coordinate 6,151 of JAZFYD010000108.1, read as the reverse complement.
ACCAGACCACACGGTCTCCGCCATCGCTGGCGCAATATTCGTTGATAAAGACGGTAGCGAGTTCGGGATTTCCGGTCAACCCCGCCGGGAGTGCCCGATACACCGATTCGGTGGCCGCTAAGACCCCCGGCATCACCAGCAAAAACCGCCCGGCAGGCGGATTTTCGACCATCTCCACGCGGTCCCCGATTCCCCGGCAGCGCGCCGTGCCGCCGTGCAAGAAGAAGGGCACATCGGCCCCCAGGCGGGCAGCGGGGCCCTGAAGGCCTTTTGGCCCGAGCCCCAGATCGAACATCCGGTCAAGGCCCAGCAGGACCGCAGCCGCGTCGCTCGATCCGCCCCCGAGACCGGCCCCGGCCGGGATCTCCTTCTCGATCCGGATGCGGACGTTCTGGTTGAGCGCCTCGGCGGCTCGCCAGGCCAGGTTGGTCGAGTCCGCCGGCGCATCGCCCTCGACCTCGATCTCCAGCGTGTCGGCTCGCTCGAGAGTGATCCGATCGGCGAGCGTGACCGTCTGCATGACGGTGTCGATCTCGTGATACCGATCCGGGCGGCGCCCGAGGACCTCGAGGAAGAGGTTGATCTTCGCAGGGGCGTCGAGCGCGAGGCGGTCCATGTCAGGTCAGAAGCAGGTTGTCGATGAGGCGCACCGGCCCCACCCGGGCCGCCACGATGATTCGGACGGATCCTTGCACAGTATCGGCGAGCGCCCGAAACGTCACGGGGTCGACACACGCGCAATAGTCGTAGTCCAATCCTTCCCACGTCGCCGCGGCGGCAAGCTCTTGGGGGTAGCGTTCCCCGGAATCCCACGCGTCCCGCGCACGCTGGAGTCCACGACAAAGGTTCGTGGCCTGTTTCCGGTCTTCGCTCGACAGGCGCGCGTTGCGGCTCGACAGCGCGAGGCCGTCTTCCTCCCGCACGGTTTCCACCGGGACGATTTCGACGGGCACGTCGAGGTCGCGCACAAGGGTCTGGATCACACAGAGTTGCTGCGCGTCCTTTTGACCGAAGTACGCACGGTCCGGCCCCACGAGGTGCAGCAGTTTCATCACAACCGTCGCAACACCCTCGAAGTGTCCCTCGCGCTCCGCGCCTTCGAACTCCGCGGCGACTGGGCCGACATCGATCGCGGTCGCGAACCCGGCGGGGTAGATCTCCGCACGGTCCGGAACAAACACGACGTGGACGCCCTCTTTGTCGCAGAGCGCGAGATCCGCTTCCTCCGTCCGCGGGTAGTTCTCGAGGTCGGCGCCCTCGTCGAATTGCAGCGGATTGACAAACACGCTGGCGACCACCGTCGCGCACTCTTCCCGGCACTGTCGGAGGAGCGAGGCGTGCCCCGCGTGCAAGGCTCCCATCGTCGGCGCAAAACCGACGGGCCGCTGTGCGCCGGCCAAAGCAACGCGCAGCTCCTTGTTCCTACGACAGATCCTCAAGAAGCACCTCCACCGAACAGAGGCTGCCGGGCACCAACCAGTCCCCCGCGACCTCCGCCAGCGGCTCCAAAACAAAACGCCGCTCGGCGAGGCGCGGATGCGGCACGCTGAGACCGGGTACGTCGATCGTCTCCTGATCGATCAGCAGGATGTCGATGTCGAGCGCGCGCGGCCCCGCGCGGTCCAAGGCGTCGCGTCCCAACGCGTCTTCCAACTCTCGCGCGAACGCGAGCAACTCGGCGGGCTCCAGATCACCACTGACAACGGCGGCGGCATTCAGAAATGAACGCGAACCCGCGGGACCAACGGCTGTGGTTTCGAGCATGCGCGAGAACGCTTCCACCTTCAGGCGCGTCTGAAGCTGCCGGCGCGCCCAGAGCAGGTGCAGCCGGCGCGGTCCGAGATTGCTTCCCAGTGACAACGCCGCCCTCATGCCTCGTTCTCCTTCGTGCCGTCGGGCTCCGGGCCGATGTCCTCGTCATCCAGATCGTCCTGACGTGTCCGCCGCAGCGGCCTCAGAATCGGTCCAACGATGGCGTAGGCGACAAATCCAACCGCCGCGCCCTCGTGCGGAAAAAACGAAAACGCCATCACGAGCACGACGACCCGGAATAGATAGCTGAAATCGCGCCGGCGCAGGAAGCGCTGGCCGACATGGACATACGGAACCCGGCTCACCATCAAGCACCCGAGCACGACGCACAAGAACGGCATCGCGACCATGAGCCGCTGGTAGTCGAAGAGGCGATCCGTATCTTCGGCGAGAAACACGAGGGACGCGATGACACCGGCCGCCCCGGGCGTCGGCAGCCCATCGAACCGCGAAACCGCGCCCTCTTCCTTGTCCAAACCCTCGCTCGATGCGTGCTCGTCGTTGTAGCGCGCGAGGCGCAACATCGCGCCCAGCGCGAAGAGAATCGTCATGAACGCCAGCGCCTTGGGGTGAAACCCGATCGGAGCGACGATCTGCTTGACGAGAAACGCGGGGGCGACCCCGAAACTGATAATGTCCGAAAGCGAATCGAGGAACGCCCCGAACCGCGTCGTGGCTCCGGCCATGCGCGCGATCCGCCCGTCGATCATGTCGAAAAACATGGCGAGCATGATCAGCCAGGACGCCGTGTAGAACTGGCCGTCCGCGGTCTTGTAGATAGCCAGGAGTCCGCAGTACCCGTTCGCCATGGTCACGAGCGCGGGGAGGACACCGACACGGCTCATCATGGTCAGGACCGGTATCGCAGCAATTGCGTCTTGCCGCCTAGCACCTTGTCGCCGATCTTCACCAGCACCTCGACATCGGCGCCGACCGGCACGAGCAACTCCGTGCGGCTGCCGAACTTGATCATCCCCATCCGGCGCCCGCGCTCGAGTTCTTCGCCCTCGGCCAGCGGGCAGACGATCTTGCGGGCGATGAGCCCCGAGATCTGCCGGACCGCAAACGGCCCCCGCTCACCGGAAAATCCGACAAGGTTCGCCTCGTTCTGAATGATGCACTGCGGATCGCGCGCATCGAGGAACTTGCCGGGCAGGTAGCGGACACCGGTCACCTTCCCCGCGATCGGCGCACGGTTCACGTGAACGTTGAACACCGACAGGAAGATCCCGATCCGCAGCGCCTTGCCGTTTAAGAAATACGGCTCGTCCACTTCCTCGATGTCCGTGACCTTCCCGTCGGCGGGCGAGATCGCGGTGTCCGGACCGGCGTCCGAGGAGCGATCGGGGTCACGAAAAAACGAGAGCACGAAGAGGAAGAGCAGGAAGAAGACCGGGGAGGCCCACGGAGCGATCGGGATCAGCGCAATGCTGATCGCGAGGAAGCCGCCGCCAAAAAGGAGCAGCTCCCGGATTCCGTGGGCGGTGAGCGGGATCCGCATGCGAACTGCGAAGAATATCCGCCATCGCCGCGCAACGCCCGGATTGCTTTCGGCCCGGCGAAGCACCCCAAGAAGCAGGCCGCGAATTTCGACAAACGAAACGGGCGGGAAAGACCCGCTCCACCTGTGCTTGGACGGGGCCCTTACCGATCTAGTATCAAAGGCCGCATGAGAAAGATCTCCGAGTTGAAATCCCGAGAGGTCCTGGACTCGCGCGGCAACCCCACGGTCGAAGTGGACGTGCACTTGGACGGCGGCGCATTCGGCAGCGCGATCGTGCCGTCGGGAGCGTCCACCGGAAAACACGAAGCCCTCGAACTGCGCGACGGCGGCGACCGCTACGCCGGCAAAGGCGTTCAGGGAGCGGTCGGCCACGTCAACGGCGAGATCGCGAAGAGCCTCGTCGGCCGCGCCTTCGACGACCAGTCCGCCTTGGACGACACGCTCTGCGAGCTCGACGGCACTCCGAACAAGGCGCGATTGGGCGCCAACGCGTTGCTCGGCGTCTCCCTCGCCTACGCACACGCCGAGGCCGCCGCCGCGGGCCTGCCGCTCTATGCGCACATGGGCGGCGAGGACGCCTGCGTGCTACCGGTCCCGATGATGAACATCCTGAACGGCGGCGCACACACCGGGTGGCAGAGCACGGACTTCCAGGAGTTCATGGTGATGCCGTACGGCGCCGCGAACTTCGCGGAGGGGCTTCGCTGCGGCGCCGAGATCTATCAGGCGCTCAAAGGCGTTCTGAAAGAGAAGGGCCACGGCACGCAGGTTGGCGACGAGGGCGGATTCGCTCCCGCCCTCGCGTCCGACGAGGAAGCGCTGGATTGCATCCTCGTGGCGATCGAAAGAGCCGGCTACAAACCCGGCGACGACGTCAAGATCGCCCTCGATCCCGCGATGTCGGAACTCTACGAGGACGGCGCCTACCGGCTGCGCATCCGCGGGGAGACGCTCTCGAGCGCCGCGATGACCGATCTCTGGGCCGATTGGTGCAGCCGTTTTCCGATCTGCTCCATCGAGGACGGTCTCGACGAGGACGATTGGGAGGGCTGGGTCGGCCTCAACGAACGGCTCGGCGCGATCACACAACTGGTTGGAGACGACTTGCTCGTCACCAACACCGAGCGCCTGAATCGCGCGATCGACGAACGCGCCTGCAACTCGATCCTCATCAAGCTGAACCAGATCGGCACGCTGACCGAGACGTTGGACGCGATCAGCATGGCCCGGAGCGCCGGGTTCACGTCGGTCATCAGTCACCGGTCGGGCGAAACCGAGGACACGACGATCGCGGATCTCGCCGTCGCGACGGGCGCGGGCCAGATCAAGACGGGCGCGCCCTGCCGCTCGGACCGTGTCGCCAAGTACAACCGCTTGCTGCGCATCGAAGAGGAACTGGGCGGCCGCGCCTGCTACGGCTCGACGGGTTGATGCGCGCGTGAGACTCCAACAGCTGCTGGCCCCGTCGTTCGCCCTCGCGACGGTCCTGCTCATGGGAACCAACGCGATTCCGGCGAGCCAGCGCAAGCGGATCCTGATCGAGGAGCGCGGGCGGCTGGTACGGGAGTACACGGCGGCATGCAAGCGCGGAAAAGAGCTCCGCGCGGAACTCCAGGCGCTTCGCGACGACCCCTTCGTCCTTGAGTCGTGGCTGCTCGACACGTGGAAGGGCTTGCCGTCCGGCGCGACCCCGTGGGACGAGTCGGCGGACGAACTGAAGCAGGCGGACCGACTCGAAGAGTAACCACGGAGGCACTGAGGCGCAGAGGCGTTCCGGAGTCGCCTCAGCGCTTCCCTCGTATCGGCTCTTCCCCCCTTCGAAGCTGGCGCGCCTACGACCGTAGATCTCCGCCGGCCCGCCAATCGCCTCGGAGGAGCAGGGATTCACTACCCATGTCGCGCAACCGACATTGCAGGCGGCCTCTGTGTCTCTGTGGTTCCCTTTCCAAGCTAGACTGCGCAACGTGTTCCGCGTTACCGGGCTCGTTCTCGCCCTGCTCGTTTCCTCCGTCTCGGCCAAACCCGGCGGCGCGACCCGACCGAAACACAACAACTCGTTCGTACCCGACGACGACGAGGCGCTCCGGGAACTCGTGCTGTCGGCGCGCCAGGCCGCAAGCTCCGGGGATCCCGCGATGGCCGCGGGCAAGCTGCAGGCGCTGATGAGCCACGACCTGGGCCAAGTCGTCTCGTGGCGCGGCCGCGAGCTTTTTGTGTCGCCCCGTCGTTGGGCGGCGCTGTCGCTGCTTGGTAACCGCGAACCGTTCGGCAAGGAGGTCCTTCAGGCTTGGCGCCGCCTCTACGACCCCGAAGCCAACGGTGCCATCCGCGCCGCGATGGTGAGCGGCGACGAAACGACGGTCCTGACCCTGATCGACCGTTTCCCCGCCGCTACCGTGGCGCCACACGCCCTCATGATGCTGAGCGACCGCGCGTTTTTGCGCGGGGACCGCGAGCACGCGATCCTCTACCTCGACCGTGTGCCGGAACATCTCGCGACCGACGAGCGTTCGCTGGTGAAGAGCGACTCGTACAAGAACCGCCGCCGCCATCTCCACGCGCTCCCGCCCGCCAAGGTGATCGGATGGCCGACTCTCGGTGGCGCGCCGGACCGCGCGCGCAACGGTTCGCCGTTGCCGCCGCCCGGCGAGCTGCAACCGCTTTGGACGAGCCGCGTCCTCGAAAAGGAGCCGTGGCGGTTCACGAATTTCGAGCGGCACCGCAGGCCGCGGCGCCAGAGCCTCGTCCTGCCCATGTCTCCCGTGTGCGATGCGACCCAGATCTACCTGAACCTCGGCACCCACCTCCGCGTGTTCGTGCGCAATACAGGCAAGC
>JAZFYD010000107.1:0-7009 GCA_036443405.1 Planctomycetota bacterium | reverse complement strand
GCCGGGGCCGCGGGCTGAACTCTACTTCACGACCAAGCGCACCTTTTGGCTCGACGACGATAAGCACACGGTGGTCGGCAGGGTCGTCGCCGGGATGGAATTCGTCGACGCGATGGAGTTCGAAGATCGCGTGGATGAGGCCGTCGGCGTCGCGGGCGAAAAAGAGTCCAAGTGAACGCGTGCGCGTTGCTGTTGCTCGCAGCGATCGATCTGGTCGCCGACGGCAAACCCGTCTTGCGCGTGGCCTCGGACGAACATCCGCAATCCGCTGAAGCCGCGCGAACCCTGGAACGCGCGGTGGTCCTGATCAGCGGCGCCGCGCTGCCGACCGAAGGGGCGGGCGCCGCCCTGCGATTCGAACGAAACGAAACACCGGGCTACGTGATTCGCCGCGACGGCGAAGGCGCGGTCATCGCGGGCCGCGATGTGTTGCACGCGGTGTACGACCTGCTCGAAGGTTGGGGCTGCGACCTCGACGGAGACGAGCCGCGTTGGGCGGAGCGCGCGAACCTCACTCTTCCCGAACTCGAATGGCGGCCGAAGCGGCGGCTGTTCACCGCGGGCACGCTGCCGGCCGCGCGCCGCCACGATGGGGTCACGTTCGGTCTGCGCGATTACGAAGCCGCGCGCGCCGATGTGTGCTCAGCCAAAGAGCGGTTCGGATGGCAGATCCGCGTCGAGAGCCGGACGTTCGACGACTTCCTCCCGCCGACGCTGTTCGACGAACACCCCGAGTGGTTCGCGCTGCGCGGCGGCGAGCGCGCCGCGCGGGGCAACTTCTCGCTCCTGAACACAGACGCACGCCGTCACTATCTGGACGCGATGACCGCTTGGCTCGCGGAGCATCCCGAAGTCGACGTGCTTGGGCTGTTCCCCAGGGTGACCACCGTCTGGTGCGAACGGTGCCTCGAAACCGGCGCCCCCGAGAGCTACGCGCTCCTGTGGCGTGAAGCCGCGGCGCGCCACCCGGACCGTCGTTTCGAGATCCTCGCAACCGGCCTGACACTCAAACCGGCGCGCGGGCAGGTCCCGAAGAACGTGGCGGTTCGGTTTCGCCCCGGGCGGGACGGCTCGGCGCTACAGGGGATCTTCGCCGCGGGGCAGGATCCGAAGCTCGCCGCCATCGCGAAAGCATGGGTCGCGCGCGGGGCGGATGTCGTGCTCGAGATCGATCCGGCCCCGGACTCCTGGTGCGGCTTGCCGTGGCCCTGTCACGACGCGGTGCTCGACAACGCGAAGCACTTCACCGCAGCCGTGCTGTTAAAAGACGCGCCCGCGCTCGCGCGCATGTGGCGGCGCGGAGCGGCCGGTCCAGAACAGGACGGACCATGGCGCACGCTACGCGCCCGCGCCAAGGACATCTCGTCGTGGGGCCATCCGAGCGACGCGGCCAAGCTGTTCGTGGACGAGACGTTCCCGCTCGGTTTTCGCATCGGCGCCGTCGAACGGTTGCTCGGCGTGGCGACGCATGAAGCCACGCCGCTGGCCGAGCGACGGTCCGCCGCGAAGGACGCATTCTTGTCCTACCGGATGCTGATCGAAGAGATGGACGAAGACCGTTCCAAGGTCTACGCCCGGTATCGCGGGCGTGATGTCCGAGCGATGGCGGAGAAGCTTCTACCCAACGGCGCGGTGCGGCGTGTCGGTCCGGCGAACGTTCGCGAGCGTGTCGACGACCTCGTCGTCAGCACCGACGTCTTGCAATTCACGATCGACAGACGCACTGCTACGGTCACCGGGCTCGCGCGCAAGATCGGAACCGAGTGGAGCGAAGACCTGGGCGGCGGCGGCGGGACGTTTTTCACCGTGGTCGCGCTCCAGGAACGCGGCGTGCGCACGGCGGGACGGGTTCGGCTCGCGAGTCCCGAAACCGGCATCTTGCGCATCGAGTTGTCGGGCAAGGTTCGAGACGGCGGCCCGGGTTGGCTCTCGGCGCTGACGCTGCGAAGCGGCTCCGGGCACGTCGACCACGAGACCCAGATCGACAGCCCCGGTCTCGCCGCGGGCTGCAGCTGGACCGAGGGGCCATTCGACCGTTGGGTCTGTCCGCCCTACGCCACCGAGGGGCGCCTGGTGAACGAGGGGCCGGCCAAGGGATTCGGGATGCCGGCGCAAACGCAGTTGTATGTGCGCGCGGGCGAACACGGACCCGGACTCGCGCTGCGTGTGCCCGACGGCGGCCGCGTCGCGGTCATGTCCGGCGTAGAGAAGAGCCTCGTGATCACGTCCCCGGGCCGCTCGCTGCGGCTTCGCTGGATCGTGTTCGCCGGAACCGGCGAGCTCGGCAAGTAGCGCTGCCGGACGACCGACTCGTCCGTTAGGGTCTGTCTGAAAACTCCTCCTGGCTTCGATCGGCTGGGAGTACCGCTGGCTCAACGGCTGACGCCGTTGATGCGTCCCGTCAGGCGCCGTTCGCCTTCTCGCGGTAGCTTTCCATGGATACAGCGTCGGCGGCGAACGACGCCTGACAAACCTCCCAGCTCGATCTCGGGCCGACGGAGGACTTCTCAGACAGACCCTAGTTCGGCTCGACCATGCGGGCCAACTCGACGAGCGATTCGGGGTGCGTCAGCGGCGCGAGGTGCGGGACGTCGTCCCACAGCACGGTTTGCGCGTCGGGACACAGCTGTTTGAGGCGGGTGAAACAACCCATCGGCACGATGCGATCCGGTTTGCCGTGGCCGAGCGCAACGGGGACGTTGATCCTGGAAATGTCCTCGGCGCGGTCGCTTTGAACGATGAGCTTCGCACGCGCGCGCAAGGTCCGAAACGGTGTCTTGCCGCACCAGTCGGCGTTGAGCACATCGAGTCCCGGCGTGTGTTCGCGGAGATAGCGGCTCTCCGGGCCGTGTAACACGCGACGTCGAAACCACCACGACGCGAGCGGCGCGGGCGCGATCGCGGCGAGTTTCAACATCGCGCGCAAACCAGCACGCATCGGATACCGCGCAAACGTCCCTTGCACCGCGATCGCCCGCACGCGCGGATCGCGACGAGCGCCGTACGAAAGCGCGACGTTGCCGCCGAAGCTCACGCCTAGCAGCGTGACGTCGGCGAGGCCCAAGAGGCTGATGAGCGCGGCGATGTCGTCGTGCATCGCTTCATAGGACAAATCGCGGGCCGGCTCGGTCTCCCCGCGCAGGTGCGGCACGATGACGCGGAAACGCTTGGCGAGCAGCGGTGCGGTGCGGAAAAACACGCGGCGGCCGGCGGCGACCCCGTGCAGCAGGACGAGCGGCGGACCCTCCCCGAGGTCCCAGACCTCCGTCGGCCCGAACGGAAGGGTCAGCTCACGAAGCGGAACCTGCCCGACAAAATCCGCGAACCGATCGGAGAAGCTCAACGCCCCCATTGGTCGCTGGCCGCGTCGTGGTACTCCTGCAACGACCGGACGCTCGACGTGTCGGCGACGGACGCGCCGAGCCCACGCACCGCGGCGGCCGCGCCGCTGATCGTCGTCACGATCGGGATGTTCTTATGGACGGCCTCGCTGCGGATCCGTCCCTCGTCCGTGTGCGCGCCCTTGCCGACCGGAGTGTTGATGATGAAATCGATCTCGTCGTTCTTGATCGAGTCGAGGATATCGGGCCGGCCCTCGCCGATGCGATGAATCTCCTCGACCGGAACGCCGGCGCGCCGGGCTGCGTCGGCGGTCCCCTTGGTTGCAATCAGCCGGAAGCCGAAATCAACGAGTCGCCGGGCCAGAAACGCCGCGCCGCGTTTGTCGGCGTTTTTCACCGAGATGAACACGGTGCCCGAACGCGGGAGCTCTTGGCCGGCCGCGCACATCGCCTTCGAGAACGCGACGCCGAAATCCATGTCGATACCCATCACTTCGCCGGTCGATCGCATCTCCGGCCCGAGGATGATGTCCGTTCCGCGGAAGCGCGCGAACGGGAACACCGGCTCCTTGACGCTGAAATGCGTCGGAACGATCTCGGTCGTGAAACCGAGTTCCGGCAGCGTCTTTCCGGCCATGACCTCCGCCGCGAGCTTCGCCAACGGATGGCCGATAGCCTTCGACACGAACGGCACCGTGCGGCTGCCCCGCGGGTTGACCTCGAGCACGTAGACATCGCCGGCCTGCACCGCGTACTGGATGTTCATCAGACCGCAAACACCGAGCGCGAGACCGATGCGTTCGGTGTGCTCCCGGATCGTTGCGAGAATCTCGGGGCCGAGCGTGTACGGGGGCAGGCAGCAGCCGCTGTCGCCGCTGTGAATGCCCGCCTCCTCGATGTGCTCCATGATCCCGCCGATGACCACGCGCTCGCCGTCCGCTATCGCGTCGACGTCGATTTCGATCGCCTCCTCGAGGAAGCGGTCGAGCAGGATCGGCTTGTCCGGCGAGACACGCACCGCCGCGGCCATATAACGCGTCAGCGACGCCTGGTCGTAGACGGTCTCCATGCCGCGGCCGCCGAGCACGTACGAAGGCCGGACGACGCACGGGTATCCGATTCGGCCGGCCGCCTTGACAGCGCCCTCCACAGACGTCGCGATCGCGTTTCTGGGCTGCCGGATGTCGAGTTCGTGCAGAAGCGCCTGGAACCGTTCGCGGTCGCTGGCCCGGTCGATCGAATCGACAGGCGTGCCGAGGATCGGTACACCCGCCTCATCGAGGGCGTGCGCGAGGTTGAGCGGCGTCTGCCCGCCGAACTGGACGATGACGCCGACCGGTTTGACGCGTTCGACGACGTGCAGGACATCTTCGACGGTGAGCGGCTCGAAAAAGAGCAGGTCCGACGTGTCGTAGTCGGTGCTGACGGTCTCCGGGTTCGAGTTGACCATCACGGTCTCGTAGCCGGCCTCGCGCAGCGCAAACGACGCGTGACAGCAGCAGTAGTCGAACTCGATCCCTTGGCCGATCCGGTTGGGGCCCCCACCGAGGATGACGATGCGCGGCTTGTCGCTTTCACGCACTTCGTCTTCGTCGTCGTAGGTGGAGTAGTAGTACGGCGTGTACGCCTCGAACTCGGCGGCGCAGGTATCGACGCTCTTGTAGACGGGCCGGATTCCGCGCGCTTGTCTGTCCGTGCGCACTTCGTCTTCCTTCTTGCCGAAGATCGCGCCGAACTGAACGTCGCTGAACCCCTCCTGCTTCGCCACGCGGTAGAGCGTGTCGTCCACGGCATCGAGGGTGCCGCACGCCCGGAGTTCCTCCGCACGCTCGCGGATCTGGCTCATCTGATCCAGGAACCAGATGTCAATGCCGGTGAGTTCGTGGATCTCCTCCAACTTCCAACCGAGACACAGCGCAGTGTGGAGCTGGAAGAACCGGTTCGAGTTCGGGTTGCGCAGGTCCTTTCGGAGCTGCTCCTGATCGACCTGCTCGAGATCGGTATCCTTGCCGTCCTCGCCGAACCCCGCGCGCCCTGTCTCGAGGCCGCGCAGGGCCTTCTGGAAAGACTCCTTGAAGGTCCGGCCGATGGCCATCGTTTCCCCGACGGACTTCATCTGCGTGGTGAGCGTGTCCGGGGCCCCGGGGAACTTCTCGAACGTGAAGCGCGGGACCTTCGTGACGACGTAGTCGATCGTCGGCTCGAAGCAGGCGGGCGTCTCACGCGTGATGTCATTGTCGATCTCGTCGAGCGTGTAGCCGACGGCGAGCTTGGCCGCGAACTTGGCGATCGGGAACCCGGTCGCCTTGCTCGCCAGCGCGCTGGAGCGGCTCACGCGCGGGTTCATCTCGATCACGACGAGGCGCCCGGTCTTCGGCTCGACCGCGAACTGCACGTTGCTGCCACCCGTCTCGACGCCGATCGCGCGCATGATCGCGATCGCGGCGTCGCGCATGCGCTGGTACTCGCGGTCCGTGAGCGTCTGCGCCGGCGCGACCGTGACGGAGTCGCCGGTGTGCACCCCCATCGCATCCACGTTTTCGATGGAGCAGATGATGACGACGTTGTCCTTGCAGTCGCGCATCACCTCGAGTTCGTATTCCTTCCAGCCGAGGATCGACTCCTCGATGAGAATCTCGGTCACCATCGAAAGATCCAGGCCGTACTGGCAGATCTCTTCGAACTCGTGGATGTTGTAGGCAAAGCCGCCGCCGGCGCCTCCCAACGTGTACGCCGGCCGGATGACACACGGGTAGCCGATCTTCTGGATCGCCGCGCGGGCGTCCTCCATGTTGTGCGCGAGTTCGGACCGCGGCACTTCGAGGCCGATCTGCGCCATGGTCTCGCGAAACGCTTCGCGGTCCTCGGCGCGGTGGATCGCCTCGGGATCCGCGCCGATCATCTTGACGCCGTACTTCTTGAGCACACCGCGCTCGTGGAGTTGCATCGCGACGTTGAGGCCGGTCTGACCGCCCATTGTGGGAAGCAACGCATCGGGGCGCTCGCGCGCGATGATCGCGGCAACGGTGTCGGCGTTGATCGGCTCGACGTACGTCCGGTGCGCCAACTCCGGATCGGTCATGATCGTCGCCGGGTTGGAGTTGACGAGGATGATCTTGTAGCCCTCGTCCTTCAACGCCTTGATGGCCTGCGTGCCCGAATAGTCGAACTCGCAAGCTTGGCCGATGACGATCGGGCCGGAGCCGATCAGCATGATGGAGGCGATGTCGTCACGACGCGGCATGTGGCGGCAGTTGGAGCGTCTTTATACAGGGTGTGGGAAGGGGATTCCCCGCCCCTGGCAAGTCACTCGGGCTTCTTGCGGTTGCGACCGCCCCGGCGCCCGCGCCGCCGCCGCCCGGGACGTTTCATATCGCCCTGCGGGCCGCGGTTTCCGCCGTCGCCGCCGGGGCCCTTCGCAGCCGGAGCGCCGCCGGACTGCGGGCCACCCGATCGAGCGCCTTCTGTCGCGGAGTCCGACTTTTGGGCGCCGGGTTTACGCCGCCGGCCGCGCGATCCCTTGGACTCGCCGCCGGACGGGCGGGCCTGTTCTCCGTCCCCCGCGCCCTGTTTTTCGGAACGCGAGCCGCGACGACGCTTGGATCGCCGTCCGCCTCCGCCAGCGGTCTTGGGCAGCTCGATCGCGTCGAGGTAGCTCGTGGCGACAT
>JAZFYD010000106.1:0-6556 GCA_036443405.1 Planctomycetota bacterium | reverse complement strand
GCGGGCGGCCGATTCCAACGTCGGTACGACACGCGTCAGGCGCTCCAAAGGGAGCGGTGGGGCTCGTTGCGGATGAAGAACCCGTAGCAGAGCACCAGGAGTGAGCGGCGCTCACGCACGCCCTTGGATTTGAGGAATGGACGCCGCAGCTTCGTGGCCGCACCCCTTCGATATAACGGAATCGTCGGAAACAGAGGGTGTACGAGGTGGCAATCTCCAGCGTCCCAGAAGAACAGCACGCGCGAGATCGGCCCGGTGCGGTAGTACGTTGCGCAGTGGTAGACGTTGTCCGGGTTCGTCTCGCCGTGCTCGAGCACGAGACGCAGCCCGTTGGCGAGCGGCAGCGCGAATACCAGAGGAACCAGGTAGCCGAGCAGAGTGGCCCGCGGGAACAGGACGATCAGCGCAACGACAAGCGCCCCCCACACGTACTGGAACTTGCGATCGACCTTGCGCGACTTCCGGTCCCGTTCGTCCAACTGGCCGAATGCGCCGTCGGGCGGCGGCCACTCCTCGGGATGATCGACCTTCAGCGCCCGGCGCAACGTCATCATGTATCCGACAGGCGTGATGTAGAACCAACGTCGCAGCCGGGTGTGCAGGTCCTGCTTGTATTGCTCGTCCGGATCCGTGCCGGTGTAGAGGTGGTGCGACCGATGAATGTGTGCGTATTCCGTCGGCAACTGTTTGGAAACGAGCCCGGTGGTCAGCCCCATCCACCGGCTGAACAGCTTGCCGCCGACGAACCGGTGCACAAAGAGCTCGTGCATCATGTAGCCAAACGCCATGATCACGAACCCCTGGAGCACGAAACAAGCCGCCCAGAGGAGACTGACCTCCATCGTTCCCAGCAGGTAGACGAGCGTCAGGAACACCGACCAGAGCCCGACGATGGCAAGAGCGTCGGCGACGCGGCTGGTTCGGTGGAGCCTCTGCAATTCCTTGGCACCGACCTCCGCCACGATCGCCTTGCGCGCGCGCGGAAAGTCATACGGCTCGTGAAGCTTGCCGACACCCATATGCACGAAGAATAGCCGAACCGGGGGGTCCCTTCACGCGCCGGGCGCGGCCGGACTCGAAACCGGCCCGCCCGCGGCGCCAGGCCGCCGATCCCACCGCCACACGCGAAAGACGAGCGTGAGAAACGCCATCGCCAAGATCCCGAGGGCGCTGATAACCGCGATGTACCAAGGCCACGGCCCGAGCTTGTTCATCACGGAATAGGCGGGTTTTTCGCGGAGAAAGAAGTAGTTCGCGTCGAGCATCCAATCCGCGACGGCGGCCATCGCCATCCACGCGATCCCGAGCACCGTCGCACGCTTGAGCGCCCCCGGCCGCAACGGCATCCCGCGCCCCGGTCCGAGGTGGATGGCGGCGAGAACGATGCCGGAGTGAATCACGAAGTACCGGAGATAGATGATGTGCGGAAACACCTCGGACGACGTCGGCGTCAGGAGCCCCTGAAACGAGAAAGCAAGGCCCCAGAGAAACGTCAGCTCAAACGCAAGCGGACTGCCGGTGAGGAGCGCGAGGATCGCAGTGAGCGTCGCCGCATCGCACATCTCGAGCGGCAGCGTGTTCTGAAGGTTCAGCTGCCCCTCCAGCGCGTGCGTGTACGGGGTCGTCATCCACGCCAGCAGGATCGCCCACCCGAGAATCCGGCCCGTGCGCCCGCTGTCCCGCGGACTCCGCCCGATCACAAACAACATGACCGCAAGCAGCCCGGTAACGACCAGCGCACCGATGTGATCGGGACCAAATCTCTCCACGCGCGCACCCTAACACGCACGCCCGCCGCAACGCAGCGCGAGCGACAGCGCGTCAGACCCACAGGCGCGTGTGCGATCGATCGAAACGGTTTGCCGCCCGCGCGCCGTCGACACGATGATGGAGAACAACCCGTGCTGCGAAAGATTGAAGAGGCTCGGGGACCAAGCTCGCCTGACCGGATCGTGCGGCCTCGCGCGGCGCCGCGGTAGCATGGCTCCGTGAATCGCTGCCGCACATGCAACCGTCCGCTCACCGAGGTCGAAACCCCCGCCGGGTCCGCGCCGGGATGTTCCCGCTGCGGACACTGCCTCCTCGATCACTCCGCGCTGGAGGAGCTGCAACGCACCGTCGAACGCCGCTACACGCCTGAGGAAGTGCGCGCGCTCGAGGCCGAGTGCAAGGAACGCAAGCGCGCGGCCGTCGGGCGGCCTGTCGTGTATCTGGACTGCCCGGGTTGCGGGAACCAACTACTGCGGCGCACCTTTGGCCAGCTGAGTTTTCTGCTCGTGCACTTTTGCGCCGCCGACGGCTACTGGATCCACAAGGACGAATTGGACGGCATCGCCGCCTACGTCGAGCGCGGCGGCGAGTTGCTCGAGATGGAAGCGTTGCAGTCGGAACTCGCCCAGCGCATGCGCCGACTCGAGGGCAAGAACCGCGACCTTGAAAAGGCAGCCGCGCAGACGCCGGCGTTCATTCCGCTCATGTTCATGGGAATGCACTAACAACTTCGTGTACGAAACGGAGGTAGTGCGGACCCGAAACCGGGAACCACCTCCACCATGCAGTTCTCGACGGTGATCTTGTCGGCGCCAACAAACAGCCGGGTTCCCGCTGTTGCCTGGTGAGTACCGCCGATCGCGATTCGCTACAATCCGTCCGTGCGCTTCTTGGTGCTTTGTTGCATGGCCACGGCGGCATTCGCGGAACCGCTGCAGTGGAAACTCGCGTCGTCGGATTTCGTTCGGTTTGACCGGCGGCCGGTGACGTTTCGGGCCGGCAAGGAGACATTCGGCGACCCGAACTTCGTCACGGTCTATGGGCACCAACTGGTCGATGGGCAGTTCGAACCCGTTTCGCCGGCGCGCTCCGATCTCCCCGCCTACTTCGCGTTCCGGCTGCCGGGCGACGGCAAACCGTTCCGCCTCCACCTCCGGCAAACCGTCGAGATCAAAGTCCGTGGCGAGGTCGCGGTCGAGGGCGACCACCTCGTCGGCCGCTTCAGATTCGAAAGCCGCGGCAAACCCGATCGCAGCGACAAACACGAGATTCGCGGCGGCCAAGTCACGACGAAGATGACGTTCGACAAGGAGCTTGGGGCGTTTACCGGCGGCCGTGTCGATTTGCGCTACACGCTGCGCAAGCTGAAACCGAAAAGCGGCGACAAACCCAAGGAGTCGGTGAAGGAGTACGAATTCAAGCGCATCGCGATCGAGCGCGGGTCCGGGAAGGACCTGCGCGGGCAGGTGAACAAGGCGATCGACAAAGGAGTCGAGAAGCTCACCGAACTGCAGATCCAAGACAAGCACGGTCGGTGGAAACCGCATGGGAAGTACAACGTCGGTACGACGGCACTTGTCATTCTGACCCTCGCAGCGTGCGACGTGCCGCGCGACGACAAACGCGTGAAGGGTCCATTGGATTGGCTGTTTCGGCAGACTCCCAAAAAGACATACGACCTCGCCGTCGCGCTGATGGCGGTCGACCGCGCGTTCACGCCCAAGTCCGAGATCGAGGCGGCGCACCGCGGCCGGCGCGTTGCGTTCAAACGCGCGCTCACGAAAACGCAGCGCGCGTGGTGCCACCGCGTGGCGAGGAACCTCGAGACCACCGCGTCGGGCCCCGGTACGTGGGGGTACCCGCCGGGTGGCCGGCATCTCGTGCGCGCGGATACGTCGAACTCGCAGTACGCGGTGCTCGGACTGCGGGCGGCCGCGCACCTCGGCTACACGGCGAAAGAGCAGACGTGGCTCGGCGTGATTCGCCACTACCAGCAACACCGCGCCAAGGATGGCGAACGTGGAGAGGTCATCTTGCTTCGCGAAGGCCAGGCGCTGGCGGAAGCGCGGGCGTACAAGGTGCGCAACACATCCGGTTTTCGCTACACCACACGCAGGACGTCCGGCTGGGCCTCGATGGCCTGCGCCGCGATCACATCGCTTTCCGTCGCGCGGGACGAACTTCTCCGGCAAAAGAGCGCGCGGTTCAACAAGTCACGCGCAGCGGAGATCGACTAGCTCATCCTCGGCGGCTGGGCGTGGCTCGACGGCCACTGGGCCGTCGATCGCCACCCGGGCCATCCATCCAACGGCCACATCTACTACTACCTCTACAGCCTCGAACGCGCCGCCGTGCTCGATCGGGTGAAACGCATCGGCGGCCGCGATTGGTACTCCGAGGGCGCGCGCCAACTCCTCGCGCGGCAGGAGCGCGAAAAGGGCGCGTGGGGCGACGACGTCGTGAAGAACTGCTTCGCGCTCTTGTTCCTACGCCGCGCGACGACCCCGACCCCGGCACTCAGCGGTTCGGACTGACCCGCGTCAGCGCGGCCCGCGAACCCTCTCCACAATCAGCCCATCAAACGGCTCCTGGACCCGACGGGCGACCGGGCAACTTGTGCGGCCTCCATGGCCCCCCTAGTCTTCCGTTGCGCCCCCGCCGACGGGTTCCATGAGCACAGGGCGTGACACTTGGATGCCCCATGCCTTGAGGATGCGCCACGCTTCGGCCCGCAGCCAATACACGCGCCACTCGTCGTGAACGTGCGGGAGGACGCCCCACTTGTGCGGGCTCTGGACTTGCTGCGTGGCGGCATCCGACTTCAGAAGCTTCTTCAGGAGCGCCACGTTCTGGTCGGACTTGAACTGGCGCAGAATCGTGACGCCCTTGTAACGGAGTTTGTCTTTCTTCAATCCGATCAGATGATGAGCGCGCGCTTCAAGGAGTTGGTCGATGGGGACTTCGAAGTACTGGACGTTGGCGACCGCGTCCGGGTTGGGCACCACCGGATGCTCCACAACCAGACTGCGCAGCTTTGTGTTTTTCGGCATGATCGCGATCGCGCTGCGCACGGCAGCCAGGACCGCGTCGCGACCTTCGTGGTGCTTGCCGCCCGCGTCGGTGAGAAACGCCTTGTCGAGACGCACGAGGTCATCCGATTCGTCGTAGCGCAACTCCCAGCCCTGGCCCTTTTTCTTGCGCTTCAAGAAACACAACGCTTCGAGCTTGAACGGACGCTCCTTCGCCACCCACGGCTGCGACTCGGCGTGTACCACCTCGAACCGAACGGTCTGCATCACCGGCCCCTTGAGGGTCTCTTCAATCCGGAACACGGCGGTCTCATAGATCGCGATGCCTTCGCGGCGCAGCGGTTTCACGGCAATCACACGACCGCGCACGACGAGGTCCGAATCGACAACGCTCCATTCGATGGACGGATCAATGGAAATCTCGGCCGTCGCCGCTATCGCGAAGAGGAGTATCGGGAGCACACGCATGCCCCCATTAGACGCGCGCTTGGACGAATGACACGGGACGACCGTTGCTGGAATCGTTGGACTCCTGACCGTGGATCACACCACGCCGATCAGCTGCCAAATGCCCGTGATCACGGTCACGAGCAGGATCACGCCGAGGATGTCGAGCACAATGCCGACGCCGAGCACGCCGGTGAGCGGGATCGCCCGCGAGCAGCGCGGCCGATCGCCCGCCGCGACGGCGCCGCGCGCGACCTCACCGAGTTCCATGCGCGGGTCCTAGCAGCGCCGCCGATCAAGGAGCGCGCTCAGTCGTACCAAGCGGCAATCGCGCGGAGCCCCTCGGGGATCTCGCAGGGTTCGGCCTTCTTACCGGCGCCGGTCTTGAATCCCTCGATCATCTCGTCGGGCGCGAGCCGCTTCGGAAACCAATCCTCGACGGTCGCGGAGTCGGCCGTTGTGATGAACCAGATAGTGTCGCTTGACGGCCAGCCGTCAGGATCCTCGATGTCCTTCACCTCGATCAGCACGTTGTGCACGTCTGCGCGCTCGCGCAGCTCTTGCAACAACGCGTAGAACTCGCTCGGCGTCGGCGGATCTTCGAGGTTGTAGCCGATCGACGCCGGGTCGCTGTTGCCTTCAAAAAAGAGCTCCAGGTTCACCAACGGCCGCGGGCGCGTGGCGTCGTTGATGTCACCGATGCACTGCAGGAGTTCGCGCCTCGGATCCGTGTCGGGCCGCCGGGAAGGCGAAATCAAAGCGTGCCGTTCGAAACGGCGCACGAGCAGGTGGTACAGCGCGCTTTGCGGCCAATCGGCGGTCAGATGAAAACCCGTGCGCTGCCCTCCGGCCGCGGAGACGTGATAGTAGATGTAGTTGCGCCCGGCACCGGGGTCGCCGATCGCCGGCAGATCTGCGACACGGTATCGCTCGAGGAACTCGAGTGTCGAACGCCACTCGCGCCGACAGATCGCACGCGTGCGTCGGGTGGCACCGTCGACGAAGACCGTCGCGTTGTCCGCGTCATCGACCTCGACCCGAATCGTGTACCGCCCATCGAAGCCTCCACCATGTAGTTCATGGATCTCACGGGCACCGCTTTCATGAAAGCGTCGGTGAAGGTCGCGCTCGAAGACAAAGGGACCTTTCCATCCCGCGAACAACCCCTCGCTCCGATAGCGATCCCACAGAAGCTTGCGAGCCACGGGGCGCGAATCGCTCTCCAGATACGACCGTGTCGTCGCTCGCAGCGCGTGCTGTTCCAACGCCCACTCGAGATCACGAATCGGAATCTCGATACCGCGGAAGCG
>JAZFYD010000105.1:0-15324 GCA_036443405.1 Planctomycetota bacterium | reverse complement strand
TGCCCGGGCTTGGGGAACGGGGCCCTGCACACCGCAGACGAGATTGCCTTGCTGTCCGACCTGGCGACGCCCAAATCGCAAGCGCGCGCCACGATGGCGCGGATCCAGGAACGAGCGGGGCTCGGATCGTGACGCGGGCGAAGCTTCGGGAGATCTACGACGCCGCGGCCGCGGATCTCGCCGCGGAGCCGACGCTGTTTTGCCAAAAGAGCGGCCGGTGCTGCCGTTTCACCGCCGCCGGCCACCAGCTTTTCCTGACGCGTTTGGAGTTCGACGAGATGGTCCGGCACGGGGCGCCCCTCGATGTTGCGTCTTCGGCCGGGTCTCCAACGGATGTGTGCCCGTGGCTGGTCGATGGGCTCTGCGACAACCGCGAGGGGCGGGCGCTGGCCTGCCGCACGTATTTCTGCAGCGACGAACAAAAGGCGGCGGAGATTACGGAGATCCATCACCAGGCCATCCGCGACCTGCACGACGAGACGGGCGTGGCCTACGAGTACCGTTCGCTCGGCTTGTTCCTGGAGGGGCAGCGCGGCGCCCGCTGATCCCGGCCCGGCCGGCGGGTCACTACGCATACAATTCCGTCGTGAGTCTCGCGCCCCTCGTGTTCCTGTTCGCGCTTTGCGGAGCGGACTCCGACGTCGGCACGTCGGCCGCCGACCGCGTGCGGCTCATGAAACACAGGCACGCGACTGTGCGCGTCAACGCGGCCGCGCTGCTCGCCTACGCGCCGCCCGAACGCGCGCTCGCATCCCTTGTCAGCGCGCTTTCCGATCCGGCCGCCGGCGTGCGGCGCCAGGCCGCGATCTCGCTTCGGGTCCAGGCGGACGAGCGCGCGGTGCCGGCGCTCGTGTTCCGCCTCGAGCACGAAAAAGCAGCGAGCGTGGTGGTGGAGGTGCTGGCGGCGCTCGGTACCAGCGGTGGGAAATACGTCGCCCGAAAGGTGGTGGCGTATCTCAACCACCCGCAGCGCGAGGTGCGCGCCGCGGCCGTTTTGGCCCTCGGGAGTCTCGCGGACCCCGGTCAGCGCGACGCGCTCTGGTCGGTGTTGCGCCACGATCCCCACGACCCGGGGTTTCGGGTCCGGTGCTCGGTGCTCGGCGCGTTTGTCAACCTCGGCTGGAAGGACGACACCGCGCGCGCGCTGACCGAACTCGAGGAGATGGGCGCTTTGCGGCACTGGTACGCGCGCGCAACCATGTGCAGCGCCGTCGGTTTCGCGGGCATGAAGGACCGGATCGATTGGGTGCGCGAGATCCTGGACGACAGCGAGGATGCGCGGGTCGTGGCCGCAGCGACCGAGGCGCTTGCGCGGCTCGGCGCGACGGACGAGGTGCATGGACTTCTCGACCATTCCGCGGCGATTGTCCGCCGCGCCGCATTGGTTTCGCTTCACGAGGTGGAGGACAGCCGGGCCATTCCGGCTGCGCGGCGCCTACTCCGCGACGATCCGGATCCGGCGGTTCGTTTCGAAGCGGCGCTCTTACTGCATCGCGCAAAGAGCCCCGGCGCGGACGCGTTTTTGGTGGACGCGCTGCGATCGCGCAACCCCGTGTTCTGGATCACGGCCCTCACCTCGTTGGAACGCCGTCACGGGGTGTCGTTCGGGCGAGATGCGAAGGCGTGGACCGCTTGGCTCAAGAAGCGCCCTTCCTAGGCTTCGCGTGGGCTGCGCCGTGCGCGCCGAATCGTCTCCCAACAGTGCGGCCAACGCCGTTCCGACAACATCGGGCCCCGTCCGCCCTATAATTCTCGGCACGCGCGGCTTCAGGCGCGTCGACAGAACGCCATGCCTCACAAAATCACCTCCGTCGCCGCCGTCGTGTGCCTGCTCAGTCTGGCCGTCGGCGCGACCACCCTTCCGAACAAAACGACGCGCGATCTTCTCGAAGGTTCCGATCGCGTTTGCTGCGTCGAATGCGCCTCATGCGAAGCGCGCCTCGACCGCGCGACGGGGATCGGGTTCACCCCCGTGCGCCTCAGAGTGCTCGAGGAGATGAAGGGCAGTGGGGAGAAGACGTTCGAAGTCCGCATTCCGGGCGGCGAAGCCGGGGGCGTGCGCACCGTTGTCGCGGGGATGCCGCGGTTTCGGCCCGGGCAAGAGGCGGTGCTTTTTCTCAAGCGTGCGACAGACGCCGGATCCGCGGTTGGCGGCCCGGTGAACCCGCGTTGGATCGTGAGCCTCGCGCATCGCGGCCACGTTCCGATCGAGAAGGACAGGAGCGGCAAGCGGCGTCTGACCGGTTTCGTCACCGGTTTTCGCGACATCGCGCCGGTCCGCACGGGTTTGGACGAGTTTCGAACCGCGGTCCGTGACGAGTTGAAGCGCTTGAGCGCCGCCCAGAAAGCGGCACGGAAGCCGGCACCGCAACCTTCAGAGAAGACGGCGCGGAGCAAATGATGCAACGCCTGTTCGTCATCATCGGCGTCGCCGCAGCCGCCTCGGTCGCCGGCGCGTTTCTCATCTCCAGCAGCGGTACGCAGACGTTTCGCTTCGAGAGGCTGCCCGACAGCCGCACACCCATGGACTTTCGCGTGGACACGGACGCCATCAGCGGGATCGGGAACCCCGTCGGGGTCGCGCAGGAGTTGATGGACCAGTGGGACGCCATCGCCGGCGCCGACAACTTGTTCGGCGATGCCGCGCTTCACTCCTCCTACACCGGCGTCAACGCCATGACGACCTTCGGGCGCTTCACCGATAGCAATCACGAACTCGCCTGGGATGCCGACGGTTCGATCATGCAGGCGTTCTCGATCGACCCGTCCGTGCTCGGCATCACGATCAAGAGCGTCAGCCCCTCGAACAACATCCTCGATGTCGTGGTCGTGATCAACACGACAGGCATCGCGCTGTCGGAACCGGGCACCGGCGCGACCCGCGAGGAGTTGTTCCGTTCCACGCTGCTTCACGAGCTCGGTCACGTCGCGGCACTCGGCCACTCGGTCGTCGGTATCGCGAACACGTCGACGGGGTTCGGGCTTCTGGCCGCGCAGCCGGCCGACATGCCGACGATGTTCCCGTTCCGAATTCCGTCGGAGCCGCAGGCGGGTGGCACGCTGAGCGACGACGACCGCGCGGCGATGCGCAATCACTACTCCGGTGACACAAGCAGTTGGGGCACGCTGCGCGGCACGATTCGTTCCGTCTCCGGCGCGCCCGCCAACCAGATCGCGGTGCGCGCCGTGAGCGAGGACGGCACGATTCACGTCGGGCGCTTGAGCGATTCCGGCAGCGAACACGAGGGCAGGTTCCGCATCCCGCACATGCCGCCGGGCGGTTATCGCGTCGTGATCGAGACGATCAACGGTCGCGCCAACTTGGACCCGTCGAATCTCTCGACGACCGGCGAGGGCCTCGGCGCGAATCCATTCGTCGCGGCGCAGGACGAGCTTTGGCGCCTTGGCGACACGTATGATCCGGCCCTTGACCCGCCCGCCACCGGGGACATCGTGCAGGTGCGGGCCGGCCGGACGACGAGCTTCATCGATTTCATCCTCGACGGCGCGCCGATCGTTCGGGACGACATGTTGGCCGGAACGATCTCGACGACGGACTCGCGCGTTTCGAACCAACTTGGCAGCCTCAGCTACGTCGACTACTTCGTGTTCGCGGGTACGGCTGGACAGACCGCGCGGATCGAAGTGGCGGCTGCGTCGTTTGTTCCGCAGTTGCGTCTGTTGCGGCCCAGCGATCTCGACCTCGAGGACGCGGACACACCGATCAACGGCGCCGCGATCCTCAACACGACCTTGGCCGAGACGGGGATCTACACGATTCAGCTCTACGCCCGCCGCGGTGCAGGCTCGCCGGGCAGCACCGGCAGCTACTCGATCGAACTGACGGGCGCCGGGGCGAGCCTCCCGGCCGCGCCGACGAACACAAACGCCACGATCGTGTTGGGCCCGAACACGCCCGGCGACGAGTCTTATGCGAGCCCCGCGTGCGAGCGCTCGCTCATGCAACTGCGGTTGACCGCGCCGGCGCTGGAGGAGCTTTGGGTCGACTCGATCCGGCTGCGCACCGTTGGCTCGGGGAACGAGGCGCTGGATGTCGATCGCATTGCGGTCGTGTCGGATCAAAACGGCAACGGCGTGCGTGATTCCGGCGAGCCAGTGATCGGGTCCGGCACACCGACCATGGACAACGGCACGATCACGATCTCGGGCCTCGATGTCGAACTCAATGCAGGGGCGTCCGAGGACCTGATCGTCATGTACGACGTGACCGTCGAGTCCGTGGTCACGGCGGGACCGACCGCCTCGTGGGTGTTCCTGGCCTTCCTCCCGGCGTTTTACCTGCTGGCCCGTTTCACCCGTGGCCGCAAGCTCGCGTGGATCCTGATCGCGGCGCTGGCGCTCCCGATTTCGTGCGGCGGTGGTGGTGGTGGAGATGGCGGCGGCGGCGGGCTGCCGGCCAACTGCAACCAGGAGTTCGACCCGGCGGGTACAGCGGTCACGTTCAGCTTCACAGTCGAGCCCGGCGACATCGAGGCCTACACGCCCACGAGTGATCCGTCGACCCCGCTGGGTTTGCCGACGGCAACGCTGAACTCATCGAACTTGACGCTGTCGCAGTGATGCAGTGTTGTTGGCCCAACGGCTGACGCCGTTGGAGCTGTCCGCGGCGCTAGCGCGCGGTACCGGCACGTAAGTGGCACTCCGCGAGGTGGTTACGTCTTTGGCCAGTATCCCCCCGGGGGGATATTGACCGGGCCACAATAGCCGGTTACGCTCGGATCGGAACATCCAGCGGGGATGTGAGAAAGGAGCCACCGTGGCTGACATCCAAACTGGCTACATGACTCCCGAGGCCAAGCGACGGCTGGTGAATCGCATCAACCGCGCGACGGGTCACCTCACTGCGATCAAGAAGATGATCGAGGACGACCGTTGCGCCGATGACGTCCTGATCCAGCTCGCGGCCGCGCGCAGCGCCGTGGGACAGATCGCAGCGAAGATCCTCGAGGAGCATCTGGCCGACTGCATGACGAGTTGCATGGAGGGGTCTCCGGAGGAGATCACGCAGCGCATCTCCAAGGCGGTCGCAACCGTGCTGAGGAACTCATGAGCGACGCCCGCGATCACGACTGCTGTTCGGAGGCGGAACCGGCGTCGGCGCTCTGCCCTGTTTCGAGCGCGAAAGGCAAGACAGTCGACCGGATGACCCCCGCGAGTCTGCTCGTGGACCCGAGCCGGCTCGGGGCGGGTCCGTTTTATTTCTGCCCGGACCCCGGATGCGAGGTCGTCTACTTCGCCGCGTCCGGGGACGAGACCTATCGCAAGGCGGACCTCAAAGTTCGTGTCGGACTCAAGGAGACGGAGGACCCTGTTCCGGTCTGCTACTGCTTCGACTTCACAAGGGCCAACCTCCGCGAGGAGGTCGAGCAGACCGGCGCAACAACGATCCCGCAACAGATCAAGGACGGGATCGCCGCCGGTCAGTGCGCCTGCGAGGTCAAGAACCCGCAGGGAATCTGCTGTCTCGGCGACGTCAACGCCGCAGTGCACGCCATTCAAGTCGAACTCCAAGAAGGCGCACAGGAAGAGCCGAAGTCATGAGCAGGTCCGGCAACGCAACGAAGGTGGGGGCCTTGCTAGTGGCGATCGCGGCGGTTTCCTTCGCGTTTCCGTACTGGAGTGCCACTCACCCTGCAGAGACAAACGCCGATGAAGAGGCCCTGGGTGCGCCGGTGATGCGCATCGCCTACATCGAAGTCAAGGGCATGGTGCAGCAGCTTGGGATCACGTGACTGGGGTGACCGAACAAGGTCCAAGGAGCCCTGGAGGGGCTCCCCGGCATTTCGAAGATCGAAACCAAGCTCGAGAAAGACCTCTTCATCATTCAATACGATTCGGCGCAGATCGATCCTGCCACGATCATCGAGGAGATCGACGCGCTTGGGTTCACCGGTACCGAGATCGACGAGAAGGTCGCGCTGGCCGAGCCCGAACAACCCGACGTGCCCGCCACGAAATCCGACCTGATTGCAGATCTCCTGAAGCAGGCGCAGCGCGA
Organism: Planctomycetota bacterium; assembly: GCA_036443405.1. Taxonomy (GTDB): domain Bacteria; phylum Planctomycetota; class PLA2; order PLA2; family PLA2; genus JAZFYD01. The sequence continues at coordinate 9,305 of JAZFYD010000105.1, read as the reverse complement.
AAACAAGGCGCTGGTTCTGGAGTTCTCGGGGAACTTCTGCGGGGCGTGCGTTCGGTTCGAGAAGGAGACGCTTGCGGATTCGAGGGTGCAGGACGCGCTGAAGAAGGTCATCTTCCGCAAGATCATGGTGGAGGAGGACCGGGACGCGGCGACGCAGTTCGACATCCACGCGATCCCGCAGCTGAGGTTCATCACGCCCGACGGGAAGATCGCGGCGCAAGATGAGGGGGTCATCACCGTCGAGACCATGCTCGGCCATCTCAAGACCCTTGAATCGAAGAACTAGGATCTGCGGACGGAAAGGCGGTTCACGCATGAAATCACTCGACATCGAACGACTGCGGAGCGATTTCAACGAGGCATCGGACGCGGTCCGATTGATGGTCGTCCTCTCGCCGACGTGACCGATGTGCATGTACGGGCACGGGGTTGTCCGGGGAATGTTCGAGACAATCGACGGCGAGAACCTGCGGGGGTTCGCGGTCTGGCTCCCGATGATGAGCGGGGACGACGCGGAGGCCGCGCAGAAGGTGGTCGACGCGTTCCCTGATCCCCGGGTGTCCCATGCCTGGGATCCGAACCGCGTGCTGGGAGACTTGGCCGCCCAGTGTCTTGGTCTCGCGAAGACGGGTTGGGACTTGTATCTGGTCTATCCAGCCGGAGTCGTGTGGGAGGGAGACGCTCTGCCGACGCCTGAACTTTGGATGGCGCAGCTCCCCTCCGAGCAGGGCATCGGCGAGCAGACGCTTCTCGATCCTGGAAGGCTGGCCGCGGAGGTCTATCGGATGACCGGGCGGGAAGAGAACCGTGACGCGGTCGATCTGAAGCTCAGCCTCCACGCGCGCGGCCTCATGGAGGTTCGGAATACCGGTGAGGCGTTCCAGGCGTTCCTGACGGAGGTTGGCTTCGATCAGGACCTCGGCGCTTCCTGCTGATGGGCCGGGTCGCGCTTGCGTCTCCGGCGCTGAAGCGACGTTGCCGATCAAACGGCGAGGGCAGGGTCAGAAGACGAAGCGGACGCCCAGAACGACGACGTGCCGGGCTGTGGGTCGCGCAGCGTCCTCCAGGGCACGGACCTGGAACGAAGCTTCGAGGATCACGCCACGCAGTTGGAGTTGCAGGCCGGGCGAAACGAAGAGGACATCTTCGGAACCGTCGCGGCGATAATTGGCCTCGAGCACGCCGACGAGTTGGAGCTTCTTCGTGGCGTGCACGGCGTAGGAGACTGCGAGGTTCGCACGCGTTGAGTCGGCATCGTCGAACCGGAACGAACGCACGAAGTCCGTATCGATGGTCCAGTCCCGCTTGGCCCAGGTGCCGACGAGCCCCAGGATGGCTCCTGCCGAGTCGCCACCGATAAAACCCTGTCCGGTCGGCAACTCCGCGCCGAGGATGGCCGAAAAGCTGAGGGTCTGCCGCTTCGCATCGCGTGCGAAGAAACGGTAGCGCCCGAACAGGGCTAGATCGGTGAGGCCGTCAGGACCTGGTCGGTTCCACACGTAGCCGAGCGACGCGAAATACGTCAGGCGGCCGCTGGCGCCGTAGGCGAACGTCTGGCTGGCGAGATACCGGTCGACTTCGCTGTCGAGGTCCGCGCGCCGCGCTTGCGTGCGCGATACCAGGGTCCCCTCTCCGACGGGGAGCGCGGAGTTCGTGTTGATGCCGTCCGCGAACGTGGCCGCGGCGAGCCATAACAGGGCGGCGATCGCGTTACTGCAACGCATCCGGCAACGCTGAAACCGATTGCACATATCGAATCTCGCCCATCGAGAACCGGGTTCCTTCCTCGATGGCTTCGCGGATCGCGTCCTCATCGGGACCCTTGCCGCTCGAAAAACGAAGATGGGCCACGCCTTCTTCCCAATCCCACGCCACCGCTTCCACTCCGGGCACCTTCACGAGGGCCCTTTCGACGATCGTCGCTCACGTCGGTCACGTGATGCCCAAGGTTTCGACGGACGCGCCAACCGGCTGGCCCGTCGTGCGCGCCGTTTCGGGCGAGCGTGCGGTTTCGGGTGAGGATGCCGGCGCACTTTCCGGCGACTGGCATCCGCCCGCTACAACCGCCACCAAGACGATCGCTGCGAAGTTCCGCGTCATGGCCGCCCCGTCCCGACGCCGGCCGCCTCGAGCGCCACCTTGTCCACGCCGCCCTGGCTACAGTCGAGCAGGACGCCGTCAACGGCCACGGCCGGGACTTGACGGACACCCAGTGCTCTTGCCGCCTCCAGCGTCGCTGCGTCGCCCATGTGGCGCACTTCGATCTCGCAGGACGGGCCGCCGAGGAGGCGGACGAGTTCGACCGCCTCCTCGCAGAGGGCGCAACCGGAAATGAAAACTTCAACCTTTCTCGACACAGTCACTCTCCTCGTCGCTTGGCAACAGTCCTTACTTGTCGAGCAGTTTGATGTACTTCTCGGGGTTTTTCACGAACCGTTTGCGGCACCCTTCGCAACACAGGAACACGTCCCTGCCGCCGCCGGCGACTTTGATGGGGGTGCCCATGCTGCCCAGCTCCTCGCTGCTCACGGGACACATCTTCTGCGCGCGGGCGAGCTTCTGGTCCTCTGAACTCAGGGCCTTGAACGCCGTCTCGATTTCGCTCTCGCCCCCTTTGTCGGCATGATCGTGGCCTTCGTGATCGTCGCCTTCGTGCTCATGGCCGGCATGATCGTCACATCCGTCCCCGTCGTGTGTTCCCTCGTCGTTCTTGTCGCCGCAGCCGAACATCAACGCGGCAATGAAAACCGTGGCAACCTTCATGAAGTGCATTCTAGACATTGTCTGATTCCTTTTCGAAATGAGGATCTTTGAGACCCATGCGCCACTTGACCTCCTTCACGAGGCAGTACACGCACGGGACGATGAACAGAGAAATAAGCTCGGCGATCATCCCGCCCACTGCGGGAATGGCCATCGGTTTGGCCACGTCGCTGCCCGTCCCCGAGCTCAGGAGGATGGGCATGAGGGCAAAGATCGTTGTAAACGTCGTCATCAAGCATGGCCGCACGCGCCGGAGGCCCGCTTCGATAGTGCGTTCGCGGATCTCCTGGATGCTGCGGACTTTCTTGCGACCGAAGATCTGTTCCAGGTAGGTGGCCATCACCACACCGTCATCCGTCGCGATGCCGAGCAGGGCGATGAAGCCCACGATCACGGCGACCGTGATGTAGATCGGGCCGGTGCTTGGCTCGCCCACGAGCCCGATCGAGTACGCGCCGTCCCACAGATGGGGGAACGCCCAGAGGAGGATCAGACCTCCGGCAATCACAACGGGCACGGCCGCGAACACATTGAAGACCGTGGGCCAGTTGCGAAAGTTCAGGTAGAGCAGAAACAGTATGAGTCCGAGACAGATGGGGATCAAAACAGCGAAACGCTTCTGCGCGCGTATCTGGCTTTCGTAGCGGCCGGCCGGTTCGACGCCGACGCCGATTGGAATGGGATCGGGATGGCCCTGCGCCATGTGCTCTTTGCGCCAGCTATCGATCTCGGCGAGCACGTCCTCCATGACCCGCCCCTCGTCACGGCCCGATGCCGCGAACGTCACATGAAGCCGGAGGCGTCCATCCTCGGTCTTGATCATGGCCGGTCCGACGACTTCGCGGATCGTGGCGACCTCCGAGATCGGTACCTTGACGCCGCCCGCGCCCTGCACCAGTACGGACTCCAGGGCTTCGCGCCGGTCGCGGAGTTCACGTGCGTAGGCCACACGCACCGAGTAGCGTTCCCGCCCCTCGAGCGTCTTCGTGATCGAGGTCCCGCCGATCGCGGTCATGATCGTGTGCTGGACGTCTCCGACCGTCAGCCCGTAGTGCCCGACCCTGTCGCGGTGGATCTCGAATTCGATGTAGGGCTTGCTGCCGATGTTCTCGACGTTCGGCCCGGCCACGCCGCGCACGCCGGCGATTCGATCCCGGATCTTCCCCGCCACCGCCTCCAGCTTCTGAACGGCCGACCTCGTCTCCAGCGGGTTGCCGTCCATGTCGCGCGGGTCGCCGATGAGCTTGACGGCCAGCGGCGCGCGGATGCCGGAGTTGAGCATGATGATCCGCGTCTCGATCGGTTGTAGCCACGCGCCCGCGCCTTCGGTCGCACCCGGCGTGTGGACGACCGCCATCAGTTCCTTTCTGATGTCGTCTTTCGTGTAGCCCTCGCGCCACTGGTCTTTCGGCTTGAGCTGGACGACGGTTTCCAGCATTCCGACCGGTGCGGGATCGAGCGCGCTGTCCGCGCGTCCCAGCTTGCCGACCACCTTCGCGACCTCGGGCACCGTCCTCATCGCCTGGTTCTGGCGCCGCATGACCTGCAGCGTTTCGTCGAGACCCGCCTGTGGCAGCAGGGACGGCATGTAGAGCAGGCTGCCCTCGTCGAGCGGCGGCATGAACTCCTGGCCGAGGCCGGGGAACGTCTCGTCGAGGGACCGGGCGATTCGGAGGCGATCGAATCCCTCGCCGAAGAGCGCGCGGCCCGGCGCCGTGAACGCTTTTCCGCCCACCGTCACCAAGACCCCGAAGACGAAGATCAGTGTGGGCAGCGCGAAGAACGCGAGCTTGTGCCCGAGAATCCAACGGAGCGCTCGCTCATAGCCCGTCGCGACGCGCCGGCTGACCGGGTTCTCTTCGACCGGCCTCATTCGCTCGCGCGCGATGCGGTGAATCGCGAACCACGCCACGAGAAAGGCGAGTAGGGCGGCCGGGACGGCCCGCAGGTCGAGCCAGTTCGAGCGCGCCGCGAGGAATGCGAACGGCAAGGCGAGGAGGACCGGCGCCCACCGGGTGACCAGAGTGCGTCCGGACCCATCCTCGGGTTTGCGATCTTTCAGGAGGAGGCGGCACAGCACCGGAATGACGAGCACTCCGGCGACGGCGGCGGCCGCCAGCGCAAACGTCTTGGTCCATGCCAGCGGGCGGAACAGCTTGCCCTCCTGATCGGTCAGGTAGAAGATCGGGATGAAGCTCACGATCGTGGTCGCGATCGCGGTTGTCAGGGCCGGCGCGATTTCGATGGCGGCCTCCTCGACGACTTCGACGCGGTCGCGGCGCCCCTTGTTCTCGACGAGGGCGCGGTAGATGTTCTCCGTCATCACGATGCCCATGTCGACCATCGTGCCGATCGCGATCGCGATGCCCGTGAGGCTCATGATGTTGCTGTCGACGCCCAACGTTTCCATCGCGATGAAGGCGATGAGGACGGCGATCGGCAGCGTGCTCGCGATGATCAGTGAACTGCGCATGTGCAGCAGGAAGAGCAGCACGACCGCGATCGTGATCCACAGCTCTTCAACAAGAGCCGTCTCCAATGTGTTGACCGTCTCGTCGATCAACTGGGTCCGATCGTAGAACGGCACGATGCGCACCCCGTCGGGCAGCACGCCGCTCGAAGGATCGTTCATGCGCAGCACGGCCTTCCGGATGTCGGCGATCACGTCTCGCGGATTGGCGCCGAAGCGCATCACGACGACACCGCCGACCTGTTCGGTCCGGTCATCCGCCAAGGCGCCGCGGCGGAACGCCGGGCCGATGCGCACGTCCGCCACGTCGCGAACGCGGACGGGTGAATGTGGGATCTCGTCGGTGCTCGAGCGCGTCGCGTCCGCCGAACGACTGCGCTTTCTGCCGCTCATGGACATGCCGGCGGCGGGGATGAACCCGTTCGGCGTCGTCATCCCGACGACCGTCTCCTCGATGTCGCGGACGTTCTTGATGAAACCGAGGCCCCGAACGATGTACTCGAGCCCGCCGGCCTCGATCGTCTTGGCGCCCACGTCGAGGTTGGATCCTGAAATCGCGCGGGAGACGGACATGAGGCCGACGCCGTAGTGGCGCAACCGGTTTGGATCGACATCGACCTGATACTCGCGCACCATGCCGCCCGCGCTGGCGACCTCCGCGACGCCGGAGACGGTCTGAAGCTCGTAGCGCACGACCCAGTCCTGGACGCTGCGGAGAGTGGCGAGGTCGTACGGGCCTTCGACCGTGTACCAAAACACCTGACCCAGGGCCGTCGCGTCGGGGCCCAGCTCGGGGACGACACCGTCCGGCAGATCCTTCTGAATCGAAGCGAGCTTCTCGAGAACGCGTGTGCGCGCCTCGTAGAAGTCGTCGATGCGCCCCTTCGAGAAGAAGCGGATCTCCTCGTCGAAGATGACGAAGATCTGGCTGAAGCCGAAGCCGGAGAGCCCCCGGATCTCTTTCACGCCCTTGACGCCGGCGAGGGTCGTGGCGAGCGGGTAGGTGATCTGATCCTCGATGTCCTGTGGCGAACGTCCGGGCCACTCCGTGAGGACTACGGTCTGGTTTTCCGAGATGTCCGGAATGGCGTCGACGGTCTTCGAGGACCAGGCGTTCCATCCCCAAGCCAGGGCGAACGCCGTGAGGACCAGCGTGATGAACGGGTTGCGAACGCAGAATCGAATCAGTGCGCGCATCTCTAGTGCCCCGCGTGCGGATCGTCCGATCCGCGGCTCCCCTCGGGAAAGAGCAGCGACGGTTTGCCCGAAAGCTGCGCTTGCGAGTCCAGAAGCAGGTTCCCCCGCGTTACGACGACCATGCCCTCGATGAGGGCCTTCAGCTGAAGCTCTTTCCGTTCCTCATCGGAGAGTTCGACGCCGAGGACCGGATGGAACTCGACCTCCATGCCGCCGCCGAGTCGTGTCGCAGCCGGCCCCAAGCGCACCGGTATGAGTTGGTAGAACACGGTTTCGGGGAGGTCGGTTGGATCGAGGTCGTAGTCGCGCTTCCCCATGCTCTCCGTGAAGAGCACGTACACGACCCGGCGCTGCCCGGTCGATAGAACGGCCGAACGCGGTACGGCAAGGGGGTTCGTGGCGATCTTGCGGTTGGGCGGGACCGGCCGGCCGCTCTCGTCGACCCGTGCGTCGACGAACGCGTCGACCCGTTGACCGACGCGCAGAATCCGGCCGCCCTCCGGACCGACGGGATTGTCGACTTCGATCCGGACCCTGGCGGTGCGAGTCCTGCGGTCGATGACGGGATCGATAAAGGCGACACGCCCCTGAATCTCCGTCGATCGACCTCCCAGCTGGAGGCGCACGGACTGATCCTTGAAGATCCAGATCAGGTCGTTCTCGAACACCTCCGCCTGGATCCAGACGCGGGACAGATCGGCCACCGTGTAGAGCAATGCGCCCGTCTTGACCGAGGCGCCCTCCACCGCGTGCCGTTCGATGATCACGCCGTCGCGCGGCGCGCGCAGCACGAGCGACTCCTGGACAGCCTTCTTGCTCCGCAGCTCGGCGATCTCGTCGTCGCCGATGCCGAGCAGCTTGAGTCGGCGTTCGGCCGCACGTTGGAGCGCGTCGCTGGTCTCGTTCCGGTTCGTCGCGGTCGCGTCGAGGGCGACCAGGTACTCCTTTTGTGCGGCGTAGAGCTCCGGTGAATAGATGGCCGCGAGTTTGTCGCCCTTGTGGACTTCCGTCCACGTCGTGTCGGCCCACACGCGCTCCAGCCAGCCGGGCATGCGCGTCGTGATACGGGCCAAGCGTGTTTCGTCGTAGTCGACTTCGCCGACGACGCGAACGGAGCGTGCCAGCGGCGTCCGCGCCAGGGCGTGGACTTCGAGCCCGATCATCCTCCGCTCGTGGGGGTTGAGCGTGCTCTTCCCGGAAACCGGCGTGAGGTCCATGCCGCAGACGGGGCAGCGCCCGTCCGCCGGCATTTCGTCCATGATCGTGCAGAACATCGGGCACGCGTACTTCGTGTCGCTCGACTTTTGCCCGGCGTGCTCCATCGCCGCGTCCGCGACGAAGATCCAACTAGAGGGCAGAACGAATCCGAATAGCAGCCCGGCGGCGAGTCCGGCCGCGGCGACGGCGATCTTTGTGTTTCGTTCCATGGCTAACCTCCGCTCCCCTGCTTGTCTTGGTCCCGGCGAGGTTCCGCCGCGGTGGACTTTGTCGTGTCGTCGTCCGCGCCTCCCGCGGCACGGAGACCGAACGAAGTGAAGAGACCGATGAGCAGGAACGCCACGAAGAGCTTCCAGTGGTTTTTGAGCGCGTTCATTTTCGATTACCTCTTGGTCGCGATGCGAACTCCGACCGCTTGGATCAATTGGGCCCGGGCGTGCGCGAAGTCCCGCCGGGCATCAACGAGGCCCAAGCGGGCTCTCAGGAGACGTCGAGCACTGTCGAGAAGCTCGATGTATCCGGTGCGGTTGCCTTCGTAGGCGCCGCGTGTCGAGTCAAAGGATCGCTCGGCCAGCGGCACGAGCTCCTTTCGATGAACGGCCCAACGCCGCTGGGCCGCGTCCAGTGAGAACCAAGCCGCGCGGACGTCGGCCTGCGTCTTGTCGCGTACGGCATCGCGCGAGCGCTCCGCGGCGCGGGACCTCGCCCTCATCTCGGTGACCTGCGCCTCGCGGACTCCGAAGTCCCACCGCGGGCGGACCATTCGGCCCGGCTCCGGGAAGGTGCGACCGCGCTGCACACCGGCTTCGCCCGCCCGTTCCCGTTCGAACCGGGACGACCCCAGATCCATGCGCGGCAGGGTCATCGTTTCGGCGAGGCGAACCGCAAGGGCGGCGCGTTCGGCCGACAGCGAAGCGATGCGAAGGGCTTGCTCCTCGACCAGTGCATGACGCACGAGCTGCCCGGCATCGGATGCGTCCGGTTTCGGTTTCACCGGCGGGATGTCCAAGTTCACGGGCGCCTGTTCGGCGCGGTTCAGCAGCCGGTTCCACTGGGCGCGAACGGCCGTCTCCTGTTGACCGAGGATCGCCGATTCGGTGCGCAGCGACTCCAGGCGGGATTGAAACGCGAGCAACGCCGCTTGCGTGGACTTCCCCGATTCCAACCTGGCTCGCATGACCTTGACGAGCGACTCGTGCAACTCGACGTCGGCCTCGACGATGCGACGTGCCTCGACCAGGCGAGCTGCGTTTGCGTGGGCACGCTCGGCGTCGGCGACGACGTCTCGAACCGTACGCCGCAGCCTCTGAAACGCGATCGCGACGCTTTTGGCGACCAGTTCGCCGGAGAGCGCGTCGATGTTGGGATAGGGCGCGATGCTCTCGGTTGCGCGCCGGCTCTTCTCGGGCCCCACGCGCGTTTTTGTTTCGCGAAGGAAGGCTCGATAGAGCGCCACCAGATCCTTGAGGTCCGCCGACTGCTGGTACCCGGTGCGCGCGGCCGCGAGCCGTTCGCGCGCGGCACGGACTTTTTGGGAACGCAGCCAGGCCAGCGTCTCCAGGTCGGCGCGCGAGACCGGTTCGCGCAGGAACGTGGCGAGCGCGTCCTCATCGCCGGCAAGTCGCTGCAGCTCCTGCACACGGTTCGGATCGGTCTC
>JAZFYD010000104.1:0-35654 GCA_036443405.1 Planctomycetota bacterium | reverse complement strand
ACCTCGAAAACGGGGGTGGTTGGAGTTCCAAGGTGGCCCTCGGCCTTGGCCTAGGCCGAGGGCTGCTACGCTGCGCTCCGCACCCATGCCCATTTGCACTTATTGCGGGGGCGGCGTTCCGCCCGGGAAACCCGCCTGCCCCCACTGCGGCTCGGACGCCGAAACCGGCTGGAAACCCGAGGAGCCGTCGGATGGGATCGCTCTCCCCGAGGCGATGGACGACGACGACTATGGCGACTTTCTGGCGGATGAGGGGCTCGGGCCGCCGCGCCCTGATGGTCGGCACGGGTCATGGTCCTACCAGGTGGCCCTGGTTTTGGTGCTGGTCGGGGCGGCGAGCCTGGTCGGTTTGCTGTGGATGCTCTTCTGATGGGTCCCAACCACCATCGTCTCAACACGTTACGGCGTCCTTCGCAAAGCGGCGATCTGTTGTAGATTTGCGCCGAATTCGCATGGCAGCCCCCGGTAGTGAGCCGCATGTTTTGTCACCCGAAGAGGAAACTCGGGCGATTGCCGCATGCCAAAACGGCGACCGGGATGCGTTCGAGCATCTCGTTCGCTGCTACACCGGACGCGCGATGGGACTCGCCCGCAGCATCCTTCGCGACTACGCGCAGGCGGAGGACATTTCCCAAGAGGCGTTTGTCCGAGCCTTCCGCGCTATTCACCGCTTTGACCTGAGCCAACCGTTTTTCCCATGGTTCTACCGCATCTTGAAGAACTGCTGTCTGACCGCGCTGCGCAAACGAAAACGCAGAGGGGTCGTCTTCAGCATCGACACCGAGAACTCGCCGCCGGTCGAGGGGCCGCCCGCGAATCCCGGTCGGCGCGCCGAGCACGGCGAGTTGCGTGCGCAGATCGACGTAGCGCTTTCGCGCGTCAACGACAAACACCGCGAGATCCTGATGCTCGCGCACTTCGAGGAGTTGGCCTACAAGGAAATCGCAGCGTGTCTGGAGATTCCGGTGGGCACGGTCATGTCGCGGCTTTGGGCCGCGCGGCAGGCACTCAAGCGCGAGCTGGGCGCCATCCTGGACAGGTGATGCCGTGAGTGAAGAACGCCTCAACATCCTCCTGATGGGTTACATCGACGGCGAGCTCGGCGACAAGGAACGCGCGGAGGTCGAGTCGGCCCTGCAGTCCAACCCCGAACTGCGCGTGGAACACGAATCCATGCTCGAGTTGAAAGAACTCACCGCCGGCTTCACCGTGGACCAACGCACCGACGCCGAACTCGATGCGTACTGGTCGAGTGTCTACAACCGCCTCGAACGGCACACCGGCTGGGCGCTGCTGCTCATCGGGTGCGCCGTGCTCTTCCTCGCCGGGGTGATTCTGTTCCTGGCCAACCCCGATGTGCACTGGGGCGTGAAGGTCGCGACCGCGGTTGCCGGGCTGGGCCTCCTGGCGCTGCTCTGGAGCGTTTGGCGCGAGCGCCGGCGCGTGCTCCCCCACGACCGCTACACCAAGGAGGTCCACCGATGATCTTCTCGACGACGTATGAGATCCCCGGACGAAAAACGCAGGCCGTTTTGGGCATCGCAAGCGGATCAACGGTGCGTGCGCGCCACGCCGGGCGCTCGCTCGTGGCCTGGATGCGCGGCGTCGTCGGCGGCGAGATCGTCGAGTACACGAAGATGATCGCCGAAGCGCGCGAACAGGCGCTGGACCGCATGGCGGAGCAAGCGGCCAAGATGGGCGCCAACGCCGTTGTCGGAGTACGATTCGGCACGGCCGAGGTGATGTCCGGCGCGGCGGAAATCGTCGCGTACGGCACGGCCGCGGTCTTGGAGGCGGCGCCCGAGCCGACCAACACCGGGTAGGGTCGAACAGAGTCCCGGAACGCGTTCGCGAGGAGAGTCGATGAGGCAGTCGCTGGTCGGATTCCTGCTGGGGCTCGCGGGCGGTTATCTGCTCGCGATCGTGCTGAACGCCGACCCGGACGCGACGCGAGCGTCGTCTCCGCGCGCCAACATCGGTGCGGCCCGCGACACACAAGCGCTGGAACTCGCGCGACGCTCGCTCGCGGACCAGAGCAAACGCCTCGTCGAACTTCAACGCGAACACGAAGCCACCCGCCGTCTTCTCGCGAACCATCGGAAGCAACTCGGGCTGCCGCCGCTGGAGGGCGCGATCGCCGCTGGCCCTGTCACCGGCTCACGCCTTCCGAACGGCCGCATCGTCGGAGGCGCGCGCTGGCCGGACATGACCGTGCGCATGTCGGTGGGTTACATCGACAATTTCTTCAAGCGCTTCATCAGCGAAGCCAAGCTCAACGAGGAGCAGACCGCCGCGCTGCGTTCGCAAATGGAAGTCTCGGTCACGGCGATGATGCAGGTGACGGCGGACATCACGAACGGCGATCTGTCCGTCGACGACGGATACGCGGCGATGGAAGCGATGACGACGGAAGGACGCGCGGTGATCAGCGAGGGACTGAACGAGGACCAACGCAAGATCTACGTCCGATTCGAAAAAGAAGTCGGTGAGTTTGTGCGCAGCAACGTCGTCGCCAACGAGGTCACGTCGCTGCGCGTGGAACTCGATCTGGATCTGGACCAGGAACGGATCGTGGCCAAGATCGTCGACAGCCGCTACGCCGCGGTGCAGAAAAACCTCCAGGGCGCCATCCCGAACGTGTTTTTGCGGCCGCTCCGGCGCGAAGCCGACGCCGAGATCTTCGAGGAGACGGGCCGCCAGATCCGCGAGGTGCTGCGCCCGTCCCAGCTGGCGAAGTTCGACGACTTGGAGAAAAACCACCTCAAGGGCGTCCAGAATTACAGGCAGTCGCTCGTCCCCAGATAGCGATAGACGGCCCCTGCAGCCGGGCGTAGATTCAAGATATGCGTACGGTCGCCTTCATCCTCTGTTTGGTCGTTTCGCCGTCGCTCGCCGCTCCCAAAAAGGGAAAGGGCATCCACTTCATCGCCACGTCCGAAAAGGCGGTGGAGATCGCGAAGACACGCGGCAGGCTGATCTTCCTCACGGTCACCGTGGATCACGACAACGAGTGCCGCGCGGTGATGGACAACCGACTGCGCGATCCCAAGCTGATCAAGCTCCTCGGCAACTTCGTTTGTCTCTACGCCAACCCCGAGAACGAACACGGATCGATCAAGGTCAAGGACAGAAAGGGCAAGCGCGTCAATCGTTGCAGCGACGCACCGACCATCGAGTGCGAAGACCACATGACGCTGGCGCAGCACTACGCGCGCGGTTTCTACGGACAACACCCGGTGAAGGCGCCGGTGCACTTCATCATCAGTCCCGACGAAGACGCGCTCGACATGATCTACAACGGGGACTTCACGAGCGGTCTGCACAGCGTGCCGGCGGACACCCTGATCACGCGCCTCAAGAAGCAGCTCGACAAACACGGCCGCGGCCTCACCGAGGTGCAGTACAAGAACATGCAGGAGGACCTCACGCTCGCCAAGGCGGCGCGCGCACGGAAGAACTGGAAACTCACCGCGGAAGCGCTGCTGCGTGTTACCGCGCTGAACAAGAACGTGCCCGGCGTCGAGGAGGCGAAGAAGAAACTCGCCGAGGTCGAAGCGGTTGCGCAGAAGGAGTTCGAGGCGGCGAAGGCGCTGGCGGAGGAGAAGAAGTGGGAGGAGGCGCTCGCCGCGCTGCGCAAGGTGCGCGACGACTACGACGGCCTGAAAGCCGGCGACGACGCCGAGCGCGAACGCGCCAACCTGATGGGCCTGCGCGAGGTCAAGCGCCTGATGAAATCGCTGACGCTCTACGAGAAAGCGATCTCGTTCAAGGACCGCGGCAAGATCGACATCGCCCGCAAGAACTTCAAGAAGTGCGTGCGGATGTATCCGGAGACGAAGTACGGAAAGCTGAGCCAAACGGAGTTGGAGGGACTCCCGCCCAGCGGGCCGAGCGGAAGGTGAGTCTGTGATCCGCTTCTTTTTGGGAGCCCTCGCAGGCGCCGCCGTCGTTTTCGCGATCACTTATTCCGCGGGCCCCGATCCCGTCCGGATCGAACGGGACGGAGCGTCGGCAGCGCAAGCCGCGCCACTGCGCGCGTCCGACGACGCCGTGCCCGGCAGCGTGGCGGATCCTTCCGGCAACACGCGCGACAAGGCCGCTCCCGCACCGTTTCCCGACGGCGAGTTCACCCTGCGCATCGGCGAGGGCTACCGGTTCGGGGAGAAATCGGTGCGCGCGGCGGACGACTCCGATGCCGATCTCTTCTGCCAGGATCTTCGGAACGACGCGTCGCTGCGCTGCGAGCACGGCGCGGCGGCAGCGGACCTCCCGATCGGTGCCGTCTCCGTGCCCAAAAGTGCCGCGGACCTGGCGGCAAAGATCCACGATGCACCGGCGTCGATCGGACAACGCGACGCGAAGCTGACGCTGCGGCCCGGCAAACAGACGAGCGGCGTTGCCCTCGTGCTCGCCCATGACGGCACCGCGTATTGCATCCACGTGATCAAGCTGACCGGCGCACCCGAGGCGCTGAAGCGCACGGTCACGATCGGGTACAAGCGCGTCCCGATCCGCGAAGGCGGCGGAGTCGCCGACCTGCCCGTCGCCAAGGGCGCCCCGTCGATCACACGCGAGGACGTAAAGCGCTACGTCCGCATCGCGAGCAACATCCCCGGTTCGTCTTTCGGGAACTTCATCAACGGCACGTACCGCACGCTGCAGTCCAGCGAGCGGGTACTCGAACTCAACGATCAGGCCTACATCGCGGTCAACGAACCGTTCGCGCGAAAGATCACGTTCAACCGGCGCGGCGCGCTGCTCGCGGCCGCGGGCGTCGCCCCGGAAGGGCACATCGTCACGAAGTCCTACAGCGGTCTGATCAGCATCGGCGACATGGCCGGAACCGTCGATGTGAAGAGCTACTCGCACCTGCACGTCACGGGCAATCTGACCGGAGTGGTGAACGTCGGCTCGTACGCGACGCTGATCGTGGACGGCGACATCCTCGGCACCTTGAACGTCAAGAGCTACATGACGCTGCTGCTGCGCGGACGCGTGAGCGGGACGATCAACACGAAGGGCTCGTGCTGGTCGACGCTCTATTTCCAGTCGTATCACTCCCGGGCCGAACTGGAGCAGCTCGGAGACGGATTCCGACAGTTCACGTTGCACGTGAAGCAGTCCGACCTGCCGCGCGGCGAAAAGCACAAGAAAATCGGCAGCTGGCGCGCCGTTATCGTCGACGACGAAAAGGCGTGGAAGCGAATCCTGAAGGTGAAGTAGCGCGCTCGCGCGCAGCGCTACACCAAGTCGAGCAACCGTTCGTAGCCGGACGCGCAGCGATCCAAGCTGAAGAGATCGCGATTGCGGTCGAGTACGGCCTGTGCGCGGCGGGTGCGTTCCGCAGGGGCGCCGAGCACCTGCTGCAGCTTTTGCGCGAGCGCGTGCGCGTCACGGGGGGTGGCCAGCCAACCGCCGCGTTCGCCGTCGAGAATCTCGGGGATGCCGCCGACACGCGTCCCAACCACCGGCGTCGCGCAAAGCGTGGCCTCGATGGCCGACACCGGTAAACCGTCCCCGCGGGACGGGACGACCAGGCAATCGACCGCGGGCGTGAACTCCTCGGCGGAAACGACCGGCCCCACCCACGAGAGACGGTCCGCGATCCCGAGACGGCCCGCGCGGCGCCGCAGACGTCCGCGATACCCGGCGCCGGCGATCGCGAGGTGCACGTTGGCGCCCTGGGACCGGAGCCGCGCCAGCGCGTCGAGCAACGTCTCCGCGCCTTTCACGCGACGGTAGTTCGCCAGCATTCCGAGGAGGAACCGATCCCGCGGGATGCCGAGCCGCAGGCGCAAGTCGGGCGCGCGGCACGCATCGGGCCCGGGCGCGACCACCGCCGTGTAGATCGTGCGTAGACGCGATCGATCCATGCCGCGATTTTCGAAATGCGCTGCGAGCGCGTGGCTCACGGTCACGACGTGGTCGACACCGGCCGCTCCGTACACCCGGCGTTCGACGGGATCGAACGGGCTCAACGCCGCATAGGCGCCGCGCCGCGCAAAAAGCGCGGGTCCGGCGCGTTGCATGCCGCCGCGCGCTCGCACACCGACATAGGCGTCGCGACTCCCGATCGTGACAACCGCGTCCGGCTTCAGCCGGGTGAACATCTTGCGCACATTGCGCCACGCGCACGGGTCGAGCTTCGCGCGGATCCTCAGTCCGACCGTCGCGATCGATTCCGTGGCGAGCCGATCCCGCAGCACGGCCGAACCTCCGGCGTAGACTACGGAATGTCCGCGGTCACGCAACGCCGCGAGCAACGGCGGAAGGTGCTTGGCTCCGTGCGAGTCGAGAAACAGCCAGCGCGCGCCCACGCCCGCGAGTGTACGACGGCCCTCCGCACTTTGAGACGCCCGGTTTGATATGTACGGCACGCGTGATCCAATGCGCGCCATGGTTGGTCGCCGCGTCGCCGTCACCGGGCTTGGTCTCATCACACCCCTGGGATACGGCAAGGATGCGTTTTGGAACGGGCTGATGGAGGGACGCTCGGGTGTCGCTCCGATCTCGGTGTTCGACGCGTCGGAGATGCCGTTCACGCACGCGGGCGCGATGCCGGACATCGATTTCGACGACCATTTCGACCCCAAGGAGACCGCGTTCTGGAGCCGCGCAAGCAAGGTCGCGGTGCTCGGGAGCGAACTCGCGGCCGAGGACGCGGGGATCGAGAAGTTCGACCCGGTACGCACCGGCGCGATCGTCGGCAGCGGATACGGCTGCATGAACGAGTTCGAGGAGAGCTACACCGCATGGGTGACCCGCGGCTGGAAGCGCATCAAACCCGTGACGGTGCCGAAGTCGATGGCGAACGCGCCGGTGAGCCAGATCGCGATCCGGCACGGCGTGCGCGGGATGACCTTCAGCCTCGCAACCGCGTGTTCGTCGGGCGCCATTGCGGCGGGGGTCGCCGCGCAGCAGATCCGCTCGGGCGCCCTGGACGTCTGTTTCTCCGGCGGCTTCGATGCGATCCTGAACGAATCGATCTTCGGCGCGTGGTGCGCACTGCGGGTCCTGTCGAAGCGGGACGACCCGACCGCGAGCCGCCCGTTCAGCGTCGACCGCGACGGCCTCGTGTTCGCTGAGGGTTGCTCCATCGTCATCCTCGAGGAGATGGAGCACGCCAAGGCGCGCGGCGCGCGCATCTATGCGGAACTCGTCGGCATCGGGTCGACGTGTGACGCAGTCAACATCGTCGGACCCGACCCACAGGGCGAGATCGAGTCGATCGAGATGGCGCTTCACGACGCCGGCCTCGACGCCGCGGCGATCGACTACGTCAACGCACACGGCACCTCGACCAAGATGAACGACGCAAACGAGACCAAGGTGTTGCACCACGTGTTCGGCGCGCGCGCGGGCGAGGTCCCGGTGTCATCGATCAAGGGCCACATCGGCCACTGCATGGGCGCGGCCGGCGCGATCGAGGTCGCCGCGACGGCGCTGGCGGTGCATCACGGCAAGATCCCGCAAACGCTGCACTACCAACCCGGCGACCCGGACTGCGATCTCGACTACGTGCCCGACGGCCCGCGCGACGTTGCCATCGAACACGCGTTGACCGAGAGTTTCGGCTTCGGGGGCCAGAACAGTGCGCTGATATTGAGGCGCGCACCGGCTACGGGAAGTTCGTCCCGCTAGAGCTCGGACGTCTTTGGTTGCGCAAGGCGCCAGGTGGCGCGGCGGTCTACTAGTTTCGGTTCTCCTGCGTGCGTGCTACGCGATGTTGGGAACTCGGTCACACCGGAAGACGATTCGCTGGATCGTTTTCCGGCTATCGCGCGTTCGGGCTCACATGCCTCGTTCCCTGCCGCTTACGAGGCACCGATCGCGGGTGGTCGTTGTTGCGCGGGCTAACCCTTCGCCTGCATTGCGTCGTGCAGCCCATCCACGATTTCAGCGAACGTGCGGATTTCCTGCACGCGCTCCTCGGGGATCTGCACGTCGAAACGGTCCTCGACCTCGTAGACGACCTCGATCATGTCGAGTGAGTCGAGCTTCAGCGCGTCCTTGATCGGCGCCTGCTCATCGAGCGCAGCGAGCGTCTCCGTCGGCACTTTCGCCGCCGTGTGCAGAATCTCACGCAACGAAGCTGCGATTTCGTCCCGGCTCGCCATCGGGCGCCGACTCTATCCGACTTTGAACGTCTTCAAAAGCGCCGCCACCGCCTTTTCAGCGGCCGCGCGGTTGTCCTTTCTCCATTGCGCGTGCACGCGAACGGCGCGCCCGCGCTTGACCGTGCCGACCACATAGGAGGTCTTGCCACCACGCGTAATCGTCCCGATGAATCCGGTCTGGCCGAGGACCTTGACTTCCTCCTGCTCGATCTTGAAGTCGTCCTCGTAGTAGTCGACCATGTCCTCGAGGTGCGCACGCGAGTCGCCCTCCGTCTTGTAGCAGTAGATGATCAGATCCACATGGCGACTGCGCAGAGCGATGTCGGAGCTCGATTTCCTTGTGGGCAATTCGACGGAGAAGCCCTGGGGCACGAGGCACGTGTATCCGCCGCTACGGCTCTTCAGCGGCGTGCCCATCGACACCCGTTCGGTGGACAACTCGACCCGCAACCCGGCCAAGGCCTGCTCGAACTCCGCGGTCACCTTCTTGTATCGCACTCGGCGTACACGGCACACGACGCGGAAGAGGCGGTGCTTGCCGTAAAAGGTGCGCACGATCATCCGGTACTCGCGCTTTTTGCCCTCGGCGGTTAGCTCGACCGAGTTCGCCGAGACCTCGAAGCCCGTGAGCCGGGCGCCGTGCTTCATCTTCGCCTCTTCCATCTCGATGCCACGCAGCAATCGCTTGCCGGCTTCGGGCGTCGCCCCCGCGGGCGACTCCTTGAACTCGGCCTCGAGCGCCAGCTTGAAGCGGTCGAACGAGTTGTAGATGTTGTTTCGGACCTGCAAGACCACCGACGCGTCGTAGGGGTTGGGGTTGTCGTAGGTCGCGATCGTGGTCCACGCCCCGCCGTCCTCGGACCGTTTGAGGATCCACCCCTTCGGACCGTTGAACCGAACGCCGAGTTCCTTGTCGTCGATCACGTTGGACGCCGACTTGTTCTTCTTGGACTTGTTTTCCTTACCCTGGGCCAGAACAGGCGCGGCGAGGGTGACGATCAGGACAAAGACGAACGCTCTCATGAAATACCTCGGGCGCGATCCTATCGTCCTTTGAAAGAGACCTTCCCTGTTTTGGTGCCCTCTCCCGCGCGAAACGTGACCACCACCGCCTTGGGCGACGCGCTCAACCCAATAGAGAGAACCCCCGGCGGCGCGGGATCGGAAAACAGCGACATCCCGGCGGTGAGCCGCTCGCGGCGCCGCTCCATCGACGCCGTCAGCGATGCAACGACGCTTCCGGACGGAACATCCGACACGTCCGCCGCGACCGCGAACTGCTCCGAGGCCAAGAAACCCGCGCCCGGGGGGCCCACGACCAGCGTGCCGATTCCCAGTCCCTTCGCATTGATCGGAACCGAGGCATAGACCGAGGGCGCGAGATCCAGCGCGCGGCCGACGGACGGCGGCGCTTCCAGTACGGACCGGAGGAAGATCGTCCAAGGCGGCGCCTTCAGGGACGGGTCGATCTCGACCTCCATCGGTTCCAGGGCGGCGACACACCCCGGTCGCGCGCCGCAAAATCCGCCGACCATTCCCGGCAACGCAACCAGGAGGCTGCCGCGGCCCCCCTCACGCAAAACCAGGACGAGTTGCGACGTGGGCACGCCGAGCGACGCCTCGTCGTAGTGCTGCACGACCCGCTTGCCCGCCCCGACCGCGGCCCGGCCGCGAAACTTCGCGCTGTCTTTCAGGAGCCCGAAACGCTGGAGTTCGAACCGCGTGTGGAGAAACAGGACCTGAAACCGGTCGAGGCCGGTGGCGGCGGCGATCCCCTCCATCTCCTCACGCTCGGACTCCGGTACCTCCGGCCAGATCCGCTCCCCGCAACCACGAATCAGGAAGTCCTCCATCCCCGATTCCGTGGGCAGGACGGCCCGCGCCAGCGACAAGATCTCGCCGCGCAGGAGCTCGCCCTGCGCATGACCCATCTCCCGGGGCGAACCCCAGAGGCGCACCAGGGTGTGCCCCATGAGGTCACTTCGAACGCCAAATTCGACCCGCGCCAGCTCACGGGCAGCGTCCCCGGACTCCGGCTCCGCGCGCTGCCAAAGAACCAGCGCCGCACCGAGGCAAACCGAGAGTATTACGGTCCCAACCCTGCGCATGTAACTCGTTTTCTGGCAACAACTTAGGACGGCCGCACCGCTTGACCGTTCAGCCCGCCCATGCTACCTTGTTCGCTTGTTTCAAATAAGCCCGGGAATGCTGTTCGAGCGCTCCGGGCAACGGCCCAAAACGGGCCCCAATCCAGGCCTCATTAACGCCATTACCAAAGACACCCATGTCCGATAAGCCGCCCCCTGAGACGCCGCCGACACCCGATACCGGCCGCGATCCGCCCGACAAAATCCGTGACCTCCTGATCGAGGACGAAATGCGGAGCAGCTACCTGCGCTATGCGATGAGCGTCATCGTCTCGCGCGCGCTGCCCGATGTGCGCGACGGGTTGAAACCCAGCCAACGGCGCATCCTCGTCGCCATGAACGACCTGAATCTCGGTCCGCGGTCGAAATTCCGCAAGTGCGCGAAGATCGCCGGCGACACGTCGGGAAACTACCACCCCCACGGCGAATCGGTGGTCTACCCGACGCTCGTGCGCATGGCGCAGCCGTTCAACATGAGCCGCACCCTCGTCGACGGCCAGGGTAACTTCGGTTCGGTCGACGGCGACCCGCCGGCCGCCATGCGTTACACCGAAGCGCGCCTGACCGACGCCGCGGTTGCGATGCTCGACGACCTCGAACTCGACACCGTCGACTACGCGCCGAACTACGACGACTCGCGCACCGAGCCGACGGTTCTGCCGGGCAAGTTCCCCAACCTGCTCGTCAACGGCTCCATCGGCATCGCGGTCGGCATGGCCAGCAACATCCCGCCCCACAACCTCGGCGAGGTCGTGGACGCGCTCACGCTGTTCATCGAAAACCCCGACGTCGAACTCGCGGAACTGATGCAGGTCATGCCCGGCCCGGACTTCCCGACGGGTGGCCTCATCTGCGGCCAGAGCGGCATCTGGGACGCGTACAGCACCGGCCGCGGGCGCCTCACCGTGCGCGCCAAGATCCGCGCCGAGGAGGAGAAGCCCGGCCGTTGGGCTCTCCACATCGACGAGATCCCGTACCCGCCGCGCCGCGACCTCATCATCGAGCGCATCGCGTCGCTGGTTCGAGACGGCACGATCGATGGCATCAGCAAGATCGAGGACTACGCGGACCGCACCAACCCGTACCGCATCTACTTGAAGCTCAAGGCGGGCGAGGATCCGCAGGTCATCGAAAACCTGCTCTACAAGCACACGGCGCTTCAGGACACGTTCGGCGTGAACTGCATCGCGCTCGTCAATAGCCGCCCGCAGCAACTCCCGCTCAAGGGAATGCTGCAGCACTATCGCGACTACCGCCAAAGCGTCATCGTGCGCCGCACGAATTTCCTGCTCAACAAGGCGCAGGCGCGTGCGCACATCGTCGAGGGCCTGCTAAAGGCGCTGGACGTCATCGACCAGATCATCGAGACCATTCGCAGCAGCCCGAACCCCGAGGTCGCGCAAGCGCGACTGATCGACAAGTTCGGATTCTCGGAGAAACAATCCGAGGCGATTCTGCGCATGACTCTTGCACGGTTGACGGGTCTCGAACGTCAGAAGCTGGAAGACGAGCTGAAAGAACTGCTCATCAAGGTTGCCGGCTACGAGGAGATCCTCGGTTCCGAGCGCAAGCAGATGGAAGTCATCATCGAGGAACTCGCCGAGCTGAGAAGGCGCCACGCGCAGCCGCGCCGGACCGAAATCAGCGACGAGCTCACCGAGTTCAACCGCGAAGAGCTGATCGCCGTCGAGGACATGGTCGTCACGATGAGCCGCAGCGGCTACCTGAAGCGCGTCGCGCTCGACACGTATCGCGCCCAGGCGCGCGGCGGTCGCGGCATCATCGGCGCGGACACGAAGGAAGAGGACATCATCAGCCACCTGTGGGCGGCGAGCACGCACGACACGCTGCTCTTCCTGACCACACGCGGCCGCGGTTTCGCGAAACGTGTCTTCGAAATCCCGGTGCTGCGCCGACAAAGCGCCGGTCGCAACATCAACAACCTGCTCAATCTGAAAGACGGTGAAGAGGTCACGGCCGCCTTCGCCCTCGAGGAATTCGACGATCGCGACCTGCTGTTCGTGAGCCGGTTGGGCTACGTCAAGAAGGTCACTCTGTCCCTGCTTCGCAACGCGGCGCGCCAAACCGGCTTGATCGCGTGCGAGGTCAGTGACGGCGACGAACTGCTCGGCGCCGCGCTGCTCAGCGGCGGCGAGGATGTCATCATCGCCACCAAGCAGGGCATGGCCATTCGCTTCTCGGAGTCCGACGCTCGCCGGATGGGCCGCACCGCCCGAGGCGTACGCGGCATCCGTTTGCGCAGGGGCGACGAGGTCGTGGGATTGAGTGTGGCCCGACCTGGCGCCTCGCTCCTGACGCTGTGCGAAAACGGCTACGGCAAGCGCACGCTGGCCAGCGAGTACCGGCCGCAGACCCGCGGCGGCCTCGGCCTCAAGGACATCCAGGCGACAACCCGCAACGGCCCCGTCATCGGCGCCTACATGGTCGACGAAAGCGACGAAATCGTGCTGATCACCGCCCAAGGCATGGTCGTGCGCACCCGCGTGGCGGAAATCTCGAAGATCGGCCGCAACACGCAGGGCGTGCGCATCATCAAGTTGAAGCCCAAGGACCGCCTTCTCGCAGCGTCCGTCGTCCCGTCCAACGGCAATGGTGAACCGTCCAACGGCAATGGAGATCCGGGCGGCGAGGTTGGAGATCCGGGCGGCGGGGCTGGTGATGCAGGCGGCAGCAATGGCCAACCGGACGACCGAGAGCGGGACGAAACGGCCCCGGAGGGGGGCGAGCCGGAAGGCGATTGACGGTACACTCTGAACCACAATTGACGGCTTGCGAGACAGCCAAACACCGAGGGGGGGAGCGGCTCCTCTCCCCGCGCGGCAAGGGAGTCACGATGAGGCGAACGAATTTCAATCCGCAGGGCCTCGGGAAACCGATGCAACTGGCTCTCGCGTCGGCGCTTGCAGTTGTTCTCCTGCCGGCGCTCGCGTTCGGTGACGCGTTCGAACGGAAAGCGGCGGGCCTCAATGTCGAGGCCCCGGACGGCTGGTCCCGGGACACAACCGTAGACGGTTCAACGGTGATCTACGCCGCGGACGCCGAGATCGCGGACGGAAAGACCTTCCGCCTCACGATCGAGGTCGAATCCGCGATCGAGTTCGACCCCGAGAAGTGGGCCGAAGAGCAGCAGAAGTTGGTGGAAGAGGAGCTCACGACGATCCTCACCAAGTTCACGCTCGTTCGCACGCGCACCTTCAAAGGGGATGGCGACGAGGAGGTCGGCTCGCACGGCTATGAAATCTCCGGCGTCGATGAAGACGACGTGCAGATCCGCCACCGCGTCGCGGCCGTGATCAACGGCGGCAACGTCTTCATCGTCCATGAGATCGCCAAAGGCGACGCCGAGGGCGCCAACGGGGAACTCGCCGACAAGATGATGGAGGGCATCCGTTTCCCGAGTCCGGTGCCGCCGAAGCTGGACCTGAGCCTGCCAGAGGACGCGGAGCCGACACCGGTCGAGGACAAGGACGGCAACCTGAAAGTGACGTTGCCGCCGGGCTGGGCCATCCCGAACGACGTGAACCCCGTCGAGGGCGCGCCGACGCGTTTCACTGCGATCCGCACGAACTCCAGCGGCAATGACGTTGCTGTCGTGACGTTCTACCGCTTCACCGGTTTCAACGCGTCCATCTTCGCGGAGGAAGGGCCGACGCAGTTCCTGACCGACCGCACGAAGCCGCTCATGGAGAACTTCTTCGGCCACACGAACGAACTCGATTTCGACTCCGACGAGAGCGAGCTGCTCCCCGGGATCGAGAAGGCGTCGCGCTGGACCGTGACCAGCCGCAAGAAGGAAGAGTGGGAGGCGATCCGCCGGATCCAGGAGCACGCGAACAAAGGCGTGAAGCTCTCGATCCCGGATCCGCCGATGTACACGCTCTACGGCCGCGTCGGAATGCTCTCGCCGAATGTCTACATGATCATTCTGCGTGAGGTCGCGAACCGGCAGTCCAGCGACGAGAGCCTGCTCGCGGAGTTCCGGACGATGAACGAGAGCTTCGAGCTCATCTCCGGCACCGCGAAGCTTCCGCCGCTGCGAGTCGGCAATATGACGTTCGCCAACACGAAAGACGATCCGGCCAACGCCAAGGATCGCAAGGGCAAACACCTCGTCGAGGTGTTCAGCAAGACCCGGCGGGACAAGGAGCCTTCCGCGGTCATCGAACTTCGGTACATCATTCCGGCCGGGTTCATCCGTGTCTCGGAACTCGAGAACGGGGCGCTGAAGCTGTTCCTCGTGGCGCAGGACCAGGACAACAACAACGTCGTCATCCGGTTCATCGCAAGCCACCGCACGGAACTCCCCGCGAGAACGAAGTTCCAAGACGTCAAGAACCTCTACCAGCAGTGGAGTTCCAAGTGGGAGTCCCAGGCCCGCGGATCCGGCAGGATCAAACCCAAGCCCGACAAGATCACGCTGGGCCGGATCGGCAGCGCGAAAGGGATGCGCTACACGGGAATCATCGACGGGTTCTCGGCATCGCGACGCAACTTTGTCACAGACAAGAAGGGCTGGCGCATCGAACTCGAAATCACGTCGCGCGGCGACGGGATCAAGGCGTTTGAGGCTCCGATCAAGACCTTCGTCAAAAAGATCGGCTTTCGGAAGAAATAGGCCTGAACACGGTGCACACCATGCGCAAACTCGCGGTCACTCTCCTTGCATTCGGACTCGCCGTCTCGGCCCGCGCCGAGGAAGCCGAAGAAGTCGAGGAAGTCGGAGACAACGTCGTCATCCTGGAGGACCTGAACTTCAAGATCGCGATACCGCCCGACTCCATGGACTGGAACATGGAGGAAGTCGGCGAGGCTCAGAAAAGAGCCGGGTGCCTGGCGCACTTCAGCACGATCTTCGCGGAGTTCGACAACGGCTCGCAGGCCGACGTTTGGGTCTACGCCTACCCGATGACCGATTTCGATGCGCGCAAGAAGCTCGATCAGATCATCGCAAAGTGGCAGAACGTCTTCGAGGGCAGCATCGAGAACGTGCACGACCGCAAGTCGGAGATGATCAAGGTCGGCAAGGACGATCGCGTCCAGGATGCGCTGGTCACTTCGGTGAAGGGCATCCGCGTCACCTTCCAGCTGCACCGCAGCTACCTAGTGACGCGCATGGGGCGCCACATGTACTTCATCGTCATCGACCGTTTCATGAAGGCGATCGGTGATGACGACCTCGAAGAGGAGCTGAACTGGATCATCGGATCGTTCGACTTCCTCAAGAAGGAAAAGCTGCAAAAGCACAAGGACGGCAAGAAGAGCCAGAAGAAGGCCAAAAGAATAGGCGGCGTCGCCAAGGACTCATCCGACGACATCGACCCGAAGCTCCTCTTGTCCCGAGTCATCGAGGACGACTTCTGGAAATTCAAGTGCGTGAAGCCCGAGGGTCTCGTCGAACAGAAGCCGGACAAGAACGACCTCGCCCGCGGCGTGCGCTACAAGTTCATGCGCAACAACCGTTCGGGGTACGTGCTCGTCGAGATCTCGGTCCAGACGAAAAAGAAGGCGCGGTACACCATCGAGAAGCTGGCAGACCAGGCGGCGAAAGTCTTCACGGAGCGCCAGAAGAAGGCCAAGGAGCCGGTTATCGACGCGAAGTACAAGAAGCATTTCCCGCTCGCCAAGAAGGCGATCAAGCTCGAACTGGTTGGGCGCACGACGTCGGTGAACAAGGAGACTTGGTACTTCGCCCAATGCGAGAACGATCGCCAGTACACGTTGCGGATCTACGCCAACCGTGGGGGCGACCGCGCGTTCGCCGATGAGCTCGAAGAGTTCGTGAAGTCGTTCACGCCGAAGAAGAAGTGAGCGGCCTGCCGGCGCTCCTCTTCGTTCTGCTCGCCGCGCCCGCCGACGCGCCCGCGGAGTTCATTCGCAACGAGCCGTGGAATTTCCGCGTGCTCGGCAAGCTCCCCGCCGGTTGGAAACCCCGCAAGGGATCGACGCTCGATTTCACGTACACCCTCGAGACGATCCCGCACGCGCACACGCGCCTGTTCCACAGCCACGTCAAGGGCGCGATCGACCCGCAGGTCCTGCTCGACAAACGACGCGGGGCCTATCGATTCCCCGGCGCGAAGGACGCCAAGGAGGTCATGGGCGAGGCGAAATGGGGCGGATTTCCAGCCGCCGTGTTTCGCCACGAAGTGAAGCTGAACGGCGTGCTTTGCCGCCGGCGTGTCACCGCGATCACGGTTTCGAACGTCTGGTACGAACTCATCGAGACGGTCTACGGCGAGATCGATGCGGACCCCGACTACGCCGCCGGACGGGAGATGTTCCGCACGGGCTTCCGCATCCTGACGCATCCGCTGCCCGAGAATCGCAAGGACGACCGCGAGGCGCGCAAGATCGAAAACACGGAGTTCCAGTTCGCGATCCAGAAACCGAAGGGGTTTGTGGAGCGCGAGATCGACGTCGGTGAGGATCCCGGTTGTCGCGTCGCGTTCGAAAGGCGCGACGCTCGCGGCGGCGGCTACGCGCTGGTGCGTCTCTTCGAATACGGGCCGCGCCGCACGGTGAAGTTCGACACGTGGCTCAACACGTTCTTCGGAGCGTTTGCGGGCCGGCACGAAGGCAGCGTGCGCCATGACGTCGCCGCGCCCATGATCGAAGGCGCTGCGAAACAAACGGCGCAGGAGTTCCAAGGGAAAGGTTCCAAGGGAACCGACACGCGGTCACTCGCGCTGATGCTCCTGTCCCACGACAAGAGGCTGTTCTGCCTGCGCGTCACGACAACCGCGCAAGCGGACGAGATCTACCGCATCGAGCTCGACGCGGCCATAAACTCCCTGCGCCTCGGCCGCTAGGTCGACCCGACCATCAATCCGCCAAATCCGATCCGGGCGCCAGCTAGCGGCCGCCGAGGGCCTCGAGGGTCCAGCGTGCGCGGCGGAGAATCTCGGCCTTCGCGGGGTCGCTCGCCGCACTCTCGGTCGCGGCCCGGAGTGCGTTGCGCGCCTCTTCGCCCGCGTCTTTCGTCCCCGCCTCCAAGCGGGCGCTCGCGATCCGGTGGGCAAGCGAAGCCTTGTCCGCGTTCTCCACGACGAACTGCCAGTTGGTCACGGCCTCCGGCGCGCGCCGGACGGCCAGCAACGAATCCGCCGAATCGATGTGGCTCAGATATGCGTGCGGCGGACCGCCGAGGGCGGCGGCGTTCTCATACAGCCGAAGCGCATCCGCGTGCATGCCCTCCTCCGTGAAAAACCGCGCGCGGCGTTGCAACAGATCGGCCATCACGGCCGAGCGTCGCTTGAGATCCAACAGCCGCTGGACCCACTCCAACATCTGCTCCTGCTGACCGATCGCCTCCGCCAAGATCGCGATCCGTTCCAGGAAAATCGGCCGCGCCTCCTGCCGCACGAGCATCTCGCGCGCATCCAAAAGTGCCGGCGCAAACACATCCCCGCGCGCCCCGGCGCGCACCGCCGCAAATGCCGCCTCCACGCGAACCGTGCGCGTCTTGTGGTCGAGCAATTTCAAGAGCCCGGGCACCGCCGCCCCGCGCGGTTGGTCCCCGAGCGCCTGGCAAACGATCTGCAGAACCTCGATGTCCGGGTCGCCCAAGAGCGGAACGAGCGCGTTGATCTCGCCCCGCGCCGCGAGCGCCCGAATCGCGGTCAGGCGAAAGAAGCGCCGACTCTCCGATCGTCCCGCCGCCGCGCGCAGCCGCGACGACTCCACCGACTTTCCATCCTCGCGCAACGCCACGACCAGTGACACGTCGTCGGCCAACCGCTCCGGCGTCTTGCCCCACCACTTCTCACGCCACTCCCGCGCCCACTTCGCGCCCTCCTTCTCGTGACACACCGCGCACGCGTTCGGCACCGCGTCCGCACCGAAGCGCTCGGTCAACTCGGGCTCGGGGCTCCCGATGGAGTGGTCGCGCATGAAATGCAACACACCCGTCAGCAGCTTGGGCATGTGGCAGTCCACACAGCGCACGTCCTTGTGATGGCTGTGCTCGGTCTGCTTGGCGGGCTCGGTACCGATGTCCTCATGGCACTGAAGACACTGCCGGTCACTGTTCTCTTCGAACCGCATCGCCCACTTCTTGCCGCCGTGCATGCGGTGGCAGGCGAAGCAGCTCATGTTGCCCTTTTGGAAACACGCGCTCTGGGTCTGCGTCGTTCCGTGATAGTTGAGGCCGGCGAGGCGTCCGTCGGCATAAAACCCGGGCCGGTCGAAGTTCCCCGTGATCGCGATGTCGTGATGGCCCACGCGCGGATCGTCGTCGATCGCGTAGCGCCACTCGTGCATGTAGTGGCAGCGCCCGCACGACTCCGCGACCTCGACCGCGTTCAGATCCCCTTTCGGATGCAGCAACCGCGCGGGCGTTTCGTAGCCCTTGTCGACGGATCGACCCGACTCGTGCCAAACGGCGTGCACGGAGCCCGGCCCGTGGCACGACTCGCAAGCCACCGCCCCCTCGAGATAACTCGACGAGAACGAATCGCGTTTCGGATCGTGCGACATGTCGTAGTTCGTCGCGTGGCACTGGCCGCAGCCGCGATTGAAAACGTGCTGCAGCGTGTCGTAGTCCTCATAGATCTCGAGCCCGGCCGTGATCTCGCCGAGGATGTCGTGCGTCTTGTCCCACTCGCCCCGCTCGATGCTCCAACTGAGCGGCAGCACGCGCCACCCGCCCCGCGAACCCGTATAGAGGTACGCCTGCTCGAACGAGCGGCCGACGATGTGCGACACCGGATAGTCGCCGCTTGCCCGCCCTCTCTTGCCCTCGATCTTGATCCAGAACTCGCCGTCCCGCTCATAGGGTGTCGCGCGGAAGTACTCCGAGTCGATCGGCTTCCCGTCGAAGCTCCCCTTCACGTTTTCGCGGGTCGGCTCCCGAAGCGAGTACGCGTGCGCGGTCTCGAGCCACTGGCCGTGTTTGTCCTCATGGCAGACCTTGCAGGACTCGGACCCGATGAACGTCGCGGTCTCCGGTAGCGCTGCCCAAGGCGCCGGGGGCTCGGGCGGTTGCTGAAACCGCACGAAGTAGGCCCCGACCCCACCGACGGCGATGAGGAGGAAAAAAAGCACGATAGACCGCACGAGAGCGAATCCTACCTGACCGGGAAGCGGCAGCCGGGCCGATATCCGCCGCAACGCACCCCAACCCGTGCGCGCGGGATTTGGCATGCGATGGGACACTTCGGGCGTGGATCCCGAACCCTATCTGACAACCGATCTCCCCGGCGTGGGCGGAGTGCTGCGCGAAAAGCCTGAGGACTTCCGCGTCGACGAGTTGCCGAAGTACACACCTTGCGGCGAAGGCGAGCACGTGTACTTCCGGGTGAAGAAGCGCGGGCTCGCGACGTTCGAGGCGGTGCGGCGCATCGCGCGCGACCTAAACCTTCCCGAACGCCACATCGGCTACGCCGGGCTGAAGGACGCGCGCGCGGTCACCACCCAATGGATGAGCGCATTCGGCACGACGCCGGAAGCGGTGTCCGCGCTCGGGTTTCGCAACATGGAGGTCGATTCGGCCACCCGCCACGGGAACAGGCTGAAGATCGGCCACCTGCTGGGCAACCGCTTCCGGCTCCGCGTCCGTCAGGTCGACGGCAACGCCGCGGCCCGCGCCAGCGCGATCCTCGACGTCCTGATCCGGCGCGGCGTCCCGAACTACTTCGGCGAGCAACGGTTCGGCATCCGGGGAGACGGCCACATCATCGGCGAAGCGCTCCTGCGCCGGGACTACGACGGATTTGTCCGCGCGCTGCTCGGCGGCCCGGCCGGCATGGAAGCCGACCCACGGCTCCGGGATTCCCGCGAACACTTCGACGCCGGCCGGATCCAGCAGGCGTACGAGGCGATGCCGCTCACGCGCCGGACCGAAAAAAAGGCGCTGCACGCGCTGCTCCGTTTTCACGGCGACACCGAGCGGGCGTGTTTCGCCGTCCCCAAGCGCATGCGGCAGATGTTCGCTTCGGCGTTCCAGTCCGGACTCTTCAACAAGATCGTTGCCGCGCGGCTGCCCGATCTGGACAGCGTCGACGTCGGGGACCTCGCGTTCCTCCACCACAACGGCGCGGCTTTCCGCGTCGAGGCCGAGCACCTGGAACGGGAGCGCCGCCGCGCGGACGCGTTCGAAATCTCGGCGTCGGGCCCCATCTTCGGCACCCGCGTCGATCTGGCGGAGGGGCCGGCCGGCGAGCTCGAGGCCAGAACCCTCGCCGAAAGCGGCCTCGACAGAGACAGCTTCCGTGCGTCGGGCGGCCTGCGCCTCAAGGGGCTCCGCCGACCACTCCGAACACCGCTGCGCAACGTCGAGATCTTCCAGGAGGACCCCGAAGTGCTGCGCGTGGACTTCGACCTTCCGTCGGGTTGTTTCGCCACCTCGGTCATGCGCGAGGTGATGAAAACGGAAACGGTCTCCAACAGGTCCTAAACTGGGCCTGTGCGTGTAATTGCGGTCTTCAACCACAAGGGCGGCGTCGGCAAGACGACCACCGTCGCGAACCTCGCGGCGGCGATCGCGCGGGACGGCGCCCGCGTCCTGCTTATTGACGCCGACCCCCAGGCCTGCCTCTCGGTCCATTTCGGGTACGACCTGGGCGACACCGGCACGTCGCTGTACGAGGTCCTGACCAAGGACCGGCCGCTCACCGAGGCGGTCCGCGAAACCGGCGAGGAGAACCTGCGGCTCGTACCGAGCCACCTCGACCTCGCGGGCGCCGAGATGGAGCTGACCTCCACGATCGGGCGCGAACGGCTCCTGCGCCAGGCCCTCGATGCGTATCTGGCCGAGCACGAAACCGACTACGTGTTCATCGATTGCCCGCCGAGCCTCGGGCTGCTCACCGTCAACTCGCTCTGCGCGTCGCGCGAGATCTTCGTGCCGATCCAGACCGAGTACTTCGCACTGCGCGGCATCGGCAGGCTGGTCGATGTGGTGCGGCTGATCCAACGGCGCATGAACCCGGATCTGCGCATCACCGGGATCCTGCCGACGCTGCACCGCGCGGGCACGCTGCTCGCGCGCGAGGTGAAGGACGAGATCGAAAAGCACTTCGCGGGCACGGTGTTCAAGACGGTGATTCGCACCAACGTGCGTCTCGCCGAGGCACCCAGCCACGGCAAGTCGATCTTCGCGTACGCACCCTCGTCGCCCGGCGCCGCGGATTACCTCGCGCTGGCGGAAGAGGTGCGCGCGATGCCGGGCGTGCAGGTCCCCAGCGGGTCCATCGATTCGATCGGGTCCACAGATTCGATCGGGTCCACAGGGCCTATGTCGGTCGACGAGATCGCGTCGGCCGCCGAAATCGACAGTCCCGACGAAACCAATCGGGCCGCGCCGGAAGTGGCGTGACCGAAGAGAGCGTCTCGTTCCCCGTCGCGTCGGCGCCGGGGGTCGAACTCGAAGGACGCGTGCTCGACGGCGGCGGCCGCGCGGTCGTGATCAGCCACCCCCATCCGCTGCACGGCGGCAACATGGATCACCCCGTCGTCGAAACCGTGTGGCGGGCCGCGGCCGACGCGGGCTATCGCGCGCTGCGCTTCAACTTCCGCGGGGTCGGCGCATCGGGCGGAGAACTGCATCCGAAATCGCCGCTCGCGTTGGAGGACCTCCGCGCCGCGATCGCGTTTTTGGACGAGAAGCCGCTGCTCGCGATCGGGTACAGCTACGGCGCGCGCGCGACGCTTCACGGCATCCATGGCGGTTATCCGTTCGAGCGGGCCGTGCTGATCGGCATCCCGACCAGACGTCCCGCCAACAACCGCGCGATGAGCAACCTGGTCCTTGGGCGGCGCCTCAAGGGCGAGGAGTACAAACGCACGCCCGATCTCGACATGCTCGCCGACGTGTCCGTGCCGCTGCGGGTCATCGCGGGCGCGCTCGATCCGCTGTTCGAGCCCGGTGAAGTGCGCCAGCGCGGCGTCGAACCGGTGCTGATCGAGGGGTGCAACCACTTCTTCAGCCGCAGGCTCGGCAACCAGCAGCCCGAACCCGCGGACCTCGACACGGTCGCGCGGCACGCGCTCGAGTTCCTAAAGGACGATTCGGCATGACGAAAGGCCGCGGCACGCGTTGAAACGGGACATGCGCGTTCTGGCGTCCGGCCTTCTTGTCTTGCTGTTGCCCGCGACCGCAGCGCGTGCGGACGGCCCGGCGGCGACAGCGGATTCCAGGACGTTCCTGCGAGCCGCGAAGCTCCTGCCGAAGTACCTCTGGGAAACGCGCCCCAAGAGGAGCGCGAAGGCCAAGGCCGCGTGGGCCAAAAACGGCTACGACGACCTGCGCCTCGACAAAAAGCAGTTCCGGAAGATCGCGGCGGTATTGGCGGACGGAAGCCCGTTTACCCATGAGAAACGGCGCGGCAAGACGCTGCAGGTCCCGACGGGTGTCGGGGATGAAACCGTGTTGGTGCACACGATCATCACGACGAAGTACAAACCGGGGTGCCGCAAGTCGTTCCCAATCCTGATCACAATGCACGGCGGGCCCGCAGGATCGAAGAGCCGCGCCAAGGAGGGTGCGAACCAGCAGTACTCCGCTTGGCAGAGCCACGCTCATTCGTTTGGCGGCATCGTGGCCGCGCCGGCGATCGATGGCGACAAGACCGGCGAGCGCGAGTGGGCGATCGTGCGAAACATCATCGCGGCGCTGGATGAGCTCTACAACGTGGACCGGAATCGTGTGCTGCTCACCGGCCACTCGTGGGGCGGCATCCTCACCTGGCAGCTCGGCCCGCGCCACGCGCAGCACTTTTCGCTGCTGGCGCCGTTTGTGTGCGCCGTGAACCCCGGGCGCGAACACCTGGCGAACTGCAGGAATCTCCCGATCTACAGCGTGCAGGGCAAACGCGACAACAAGTGGATTGTGGAAACGGGCCGCGAGCGCATCGAGGTCCTAAAAGCGCTCGGCTACACGTACGAGTATCGCGAGATGCCCGGGGGGCACGACCAATTCGGCGGCGAATTCCCAAAGATCCTCGAGTGGTTTCAGAAACACCCGCGCAACCTGTTCGCGAAGGAGGTGGTCCGGACGCGCAGGGCGGACGGCGAGCTTTGGTACTGGGTGCGCACCGAGGCGACGGAGTACCGCGCGAAGATCATCGACCGCCACACAATCGACATCGACTGCGAAGGCGAGGTCGAGGTCTTCTTGAGTGATGAGATGCTGGACCTCGACAAACCGATCGTGATCCGGCGCGCCGGCGTGGGTGTCTTCGAGGGCCGCGTGGATCGGCGCCTGGGGTTCCTGCTCGACCACATCCAAGAAACCGGCGACCGCACCCGCGCGTTCGCGGCCTCGGTCGTCATCGACTAAGCGAACCGCTAGCCGGCGGACGTTTCGCGTGGGGTTCTGATGGGGATGGGGATTCCCGACGGCCTGCTCGGGGCGCCGAACACCGCGCGGGCCAGAATCGCGATTTCGACGTTCAGGGTGATGGCCCACCAGATGTAGGCATTGAGGGCGCCGTTGAGGTCGAAGAACACGAACCCGAACGACAGGGCGGTCGAGAGCATGAGCAACGTCGTCACCGTGCCGACCGTGATCACCCCGGTCTGCCCGCGTGAGATCAGCACGCCGCGCAGAACAAAGCGCACGCCCTGGAACAGGGGCATCGCGGCCGCGACCACAATCGCCGACGAAGCCATCAGGAACGCGTCGCCACCCGAAACCTCCCCGAGCATGTCGACGAGGATGGCGTGTCGGAACGACGGCACGGTCGCGCAGACGGCGAACCCGACGGTCAGCACTCCGCTCACGGCGACGCCGAAACGCAACATCGCGATGGCGTCGGCCCGCGTCTGCACCTTCGCCGTGGTCAGCGACTGCAGCGCCACCGCGCCGGACACGAGCAACCACTGCAGCGACCGCACCTCCTGGAACGCCGCAAAACTGTTCGCCTGCTGATCCGCCGGCACCGCGCCGGTGAGCTTCAGATAGAACACCGACGACGCGACGCCGAGGGAGTTCGCGATCATCAGGGGGATCGCGAACCTCCAAGGATCGATCCGCACCGTCCCGGCCGGCGCATGCTCCGGCGGCCTCGCGCTGATACGAGCCCGCCCTACCGCGAACAACATCTCGATCCCCGCGCCGGAGACCATGCAGAGCGTGCCAAGCTCGGCGCCGCTCATTCCGAGCGTCGGGCCGAAGACGAACCCGATGACCGCGGTCGCGGCGAGGCGCAGGAGCGTGCCCGCACCGACAAACAGCGTGTCGTCCACGCGGATCTGATGCGCCTGGTACACGCCGCGCACCGCAACAAAAAGCGGCATGGGCGACAGGTAGGCAACCGCACCGTGCGCCCGGTCGACGATTGCCGTGTTCTCCGTGAAGAGAGACAACACCATCGATCCCAACGGCGTGAGCCCCAACAGAAGCTCCAGCCCCGACACGACCACGCTGGCGGCCAAACACACCCGCAACGCCTGGCGCGACCCCGCGCGGTCCACCGAGAGTCGAATCGCGATCTCGCGGCAGACGAACAACGGGCTCTGCAGAAGCACCGCCATCCCCAACAGGAGCGCAAACGCGGCCAACTCCTCTTCCTGCGCCACCCCCGGCAACCGGTTGATCGCGGCGTTGATGACGGGCGTGCCGCCGCTCAGAAGCAGGAACGTGAGCCCGAGCGGCGCCCAGATCGGAAGCAGCCGCCTGATGCGGAGATCAGACCGCGTCAATTTCTTGCCCAACGGCTGACGCCGTTGGAGCCCGGGTCGTTGGCCCGACGGTTGGCGCCGTTGGAGCCGTTCGCCTGCGTCGCGCCGGACACCACGGGAGCCTCCGCGAGCCCAACAAGGGGCCGCCAAGCCACCGAATCGTTCGGCGGATCGTCGTAGACACGCAGGCGCGGCTCGCGGTCCTCGCCCATGCGAAGGAGCACCCACGCCTCTTCGGTGACCCTGTGGTCATTCCTGACATCCAGCTTCAGCGCCTTGTCCGCGACGGTGATCCCGCGCGTGCCCCACGGCACGACCATCGACACCACCTCGGCCCCCGTGAGACCGTCCGCGCTCGGAGTGATGCTCGTCGCCGGCGCCTGCACCGACAGCTCGCCGACCTGGCAACGGGGCGCGATCGTGACCGGCGCCGCCGGCTTCCCATCCTCCGGCGCGTCCATCGCGACGATGAAATGCACCGTCATGCCGGGGTCGTACTCCCGGTGGGACCAGCGGTACGAACACCCGGGAACCGCCAAAACCAGCGCGAGCAGGGCCACAGAGCGGATCCGGGCCGTAGATCCAGGCATGGCGTGGACTATAGCACCGCGCATTGACGTGAGCGTCGGCTGCGTTAGGCTCTTGCCCCGGTGGTCGAAGACGCGCACTCCCGGCGGGCAGCTGACTCTCGAGTCCGAACCGGCGACGAGGTCACGAAAGCTGATTTCGTCGGGCGCGACGTCATCACCATCAACGACTTCCGCCAGTCGGAGATCCTCTTTCTGCTCGACGCCGCGGATCAGTTCGAAACGGCGGCGCCGCCGCTTCTGAGCGGCCGCGTCATCGCCACGCTGTTTTTCGAACCCTCGACTCGTACGCGACTCAGCTTCGAGAGCGCGGTCGGCCGCCTCGGCGGCGTCTGCATCGGCTTCGCGGAAGGCGGCGTCTCGAGCCAGGCAAAAGGCGAGAGCGTCGCGGATACGGTCCGCGTCGTCGAGGGATACAGCGACGCCATCCTGATCCGGCACCCCAAAGAGGGATCCGCGCGCTTGGCCGCGGAGTTCGCCGAGGTCCCGGTGGTGAACTGCGGCGACGGCGCACACCAGCACCCGACGCAGACGTTTGTCGACCTCTACACGCTCCGCCGCGAGTGCGGGCGCATCGAGGAACTCAACGTCGTGTTCGTCGGCGATTTGCGCTACGGACGAACCGTCCACTCGCTGGTCACGTCGCTCGCTCTGTTCGACGCGAAGCTGACGTTTGTCTCGCCGGAGTTCCTGCGGTTGCCGCGCGAGCAGCGCGACGCGCTCGACGCGATGGGCGTGAGCTATCGCGAGGTGCGCAAGATCGACGACACACTCGCCGAAGCCGATGTCCTCTATGTCACGCGCGTGCAGCGCGAGCGGTTTACGGATCCGATGGAGTTCGAGAAGGTTCGCGACTCCTACCGCATCGACGGCGACACGCTGGCGAAGGCGCGGCCGGAGGTGGTCATCCTGCACCCGCTCCCGCGCGTCGACGAGATCTCCCCCGAGGTCGATGCGCACCCGCACGCCGCGTACTTCCGCCAGGCGCACTACGGGGTCGCGGTGCGACAGGCGCTCCTCTCGCTGCTGCTCGACTGCACCGGAGAGGTTCTGTAATGACGGCCCCCACGATCAAGGTCAGCGCGCTCGGGCGCGGCACGGTGCTCGACCACCTGCTCGCCGGATCCGCCATGCGCGCGTACCGCGTATTGGGCCTCGGCTCCGAGTACACGGTGACCGTCGGCATCAACCTGGCGTCGTCCCGGCTCGGCCACAAGGACATCATCAAGATCGAAGGGCACGAGCTGACCGAGAAGGAGGCGGCGAAGATCGCCATGCTCAGCCCGGACGCGACACTTTCGATCATTCGCGACTACAAGGTCGTCCGCAAGGTGCCGCTGAAGCTGCCGGAGCGCGTGCAGGGCATCCTGCGCTGCCCCAACCCCGCGTGCATCACGCGATCGGAAAAGACTCCCGGTTCCTTCCGCGTGGACTCCGCCGCGCCCGTGACCGTTACGTGCGAGTACTGCGAACGCACGATCACCGAAGAGCAGCTCGACTTCGTCTGATTCTGCAGCGCGCGAAGCGTGTAGGCTGCGGGGATGAGTCCCCTCAGCGCGATCCTCCTGACCCTTGTCTGCGGCCAAACCGATCCGGTTCAAGAACGCCTGAAGGCCGATGTCCAAAAACTCGCGTCGTTCGGCACGCGGCACACGCTTTCGGATGCCGATCACGAAACCCGCGGCATCGGTGCGGCGCGGCGATGGATCAAAGCGGAGTTCTGGAAGATCGCGACCCCGAAGAGCCGGACGACAGTGTCGACGTTTGAGTTCCTGCCGCCGCGTTCGCCGCGCGTTCCGCAGCCCGAGCAGATCGTGAACGTGTACGCGCTCCTGCCCGGAACCGATCCCGTCGAGACAGAGCGCATCTACGTCGTTTCGGGGCACTACGACTCGCGCGCCCTGGACGTGTTGAAACCGGACACCGACGCGCCGGGCGCCAACGACGACGCGAGCGGCGTGGCCGTCGTTTTGGAACTCTTTCGCCACTACGTGAAACATCCCGCGCCCGCGACGCTCATGTTTCTTGCCTTCGCGGGAGAGGAGCAGGGGCTAATCGGCAGCCGGTACGTCGCGAAGATCGCGCACGACAACGACTGGAACCTCGCCGGCATGATCACAAACGACATCGTGGGCAACAGCATCGGCCGCGACGGCAAACCGCACCGGGGCGAGATCCGCGTATTCAGCGAGGGTATCCCGCGCGCACTCATCATCAACAAGGACGAAGAGGCCAAAACGCGCGGGCTGCGCATCCTCGCGTCCGTCGGCGGTGAGTGGGACAGCCCTTCGCGTCAACTGGCGAGGTTCGTCCGTTCCGCCGTGAATCGCGACGGCGCGCGCACCAGGGTGCGGCTCGTCTTCCGGCCCGACCGATTCCTGCGCGGGGGCGATCACCTGCCGTTCAACGAGTTCGGGTTTCCGGCGATCCGGTTCACCGAACCGTTCGAGAACTTCGACCGCCAGCACCAGGACGTACGTGTCGAAGACGGCCGCGAGTACGGCGACCTCCCCGCCAACGTCGACTACGTGTATCTGGCGCGGGTCGCCGAAGCGAATCGCAAGACGCTGACCGCACTGGCGTTCGGCCCGCCGCGGCCCCGAGACGTCGTGATCGACACCAAGAAACTCGAAAACGACACGACCCTGCGCTGGACCGCTCCGCCGGGCAAGCGCGTCATCGGCTACGACATCGTCTGGCGGGAAACGACGGATGCGTTCTGGCAAAACAGCCGCCACGTCGGCGCGGTCACCGAGATCACGCTGCAACTCTCCAAGGACGATTTCCACTTCGGTGTGCGCAGCGTCGACGCGGAGGGCCGAAGGAGTCCGGTGGTCTTTCCGAAACCGGTGCGCTAGCGAGGGCCTAAGCGGACTCGAGGGCCGTCATGTCCTGCGCGACCGCCTCGAGGGCTTCCCGGGCCTGCTCGCGTCGGTCCGCGGCCTTGCGCGCGAGTTCCGCGTCCGCGGCTTCGATGAGCGTCTCCGATGTCATGCCGGCACCGAGCTCGACGCAGGCGACAGTGACCTCGACTTTGATTTCGAGTCCACCGCCGAGGCGCACACGTTCCCGCGCCACGTGCTCCTTCAGTTGACGCCCCAGAACGGCCGCACCGTCGCTGCCGGTGTTTGTCAGCAGGACCGCGAATTCGTCACCGCCGTAGCGGCACAGGACCTCGCACTTGCGAACGCGGTCCGCCACGACCGTTGCGATCTGTTGGAGAACGCGGTCGCCGAGCGGACGGCCGTAGTGGTCGTTGACAAGGTCGAACTCGTCGATATCGACCAGCAGCAGGCTCATCGGCGTGAAGTAGCGGCGTGCGCGCGCGACCTCTTCCTGGATGCGCTGATCGAAGTAGCGGCGGTTACGCAATCCGGTGAGGTCGTCGGTCTCGGTCGCGGCCGCCAATCGGAGTTGCATGCGATTCAGACGCACCCCCGATCGCACGCGCGCGAAGATCTCCTCGGAACGGCAACCGCGAACAACGTAGTCGTCGGCACCGGCTTCGAGCGCGTCCACCTTCTTCTGGACATCGTCGTCTTCGAGGATCATCACGCAGAAGATCGATTCAAACGCGGTGTCCAACTTCACCTCGCGGCAAAACGCGAGGCTGTCCAGCCCCTCACAGAGTTGGTCGCAAAGAACGACCTCGCAGCGTGTTTCGGCAAGGAGTTGCGCGGCCTCGACAGCGCCGGTACCGATGCGGACGGCGTGCCCAAGGCGCTCGAGTTCGGCGCGCATTGCGGACGAAAACGCGGCATCCGAGCTGACCACCAGGATCTGGCCCAGGCCGCCCGATTCTTCCGTCAGGGACGCGAGATAGGCATGCATCAACCGTTCCGCTTTTTTTATCGGCAGGTCCGGGCTTCGCTGTACCCCCGCAGGCCGCGCGCCGGCCCCGCATGAGTCACACCCCGCAAACCGTTGCGGAGTAACGGCTTAGGCCGTCCGTGCGCAACGGCGCCAAGCACGTTTCGGGTCGGGCCCGTCCCTCTTCCAGGCCCAGCGAGCCGGCCGACGAAGCGCCGTTAGCCCAGGGCTAGCTCTTTGCTGGTTCGTTTTTGGAACCACAGAGACACCGAGGCGCGGAGGCCCGCAGCGGAGCCGAAACG
This sequence comes from Planctomycetota bacterium, assembly GCA_036443405.1. Lineage (GTDB taxonomy): Bacteria > Planctomycetota > PLA2 > PLA2 > PLA2 > JAZFYD01. The sequence goes on along the minus strand of JAZFYD010000104.1, from coordinate 6,051 downwards.
TCGACCGGACGCCGGGCACTCTTTTTCATTCGAGAGTCTCCGCGGGTCGGCGGGGACGTGGCCGGGAGTTCGCCGCGTTCGAATGAAACAAGATTCAGCGAACTGGAGTCGACACGAACCGCGCTGCAACGCCTCCGTGTCTCCGTGCCTCTGTGGTTTTCTTCCTCTCCCCGCCCAGTCCCCTAGCCCGGATTACTCACAAGACGAGCGTTCTGAACGGCCGCGCCTGCCGAGCTCTTTGCTGGTTCGTCATTGGAACCACAGAGACACTGAGGCACGGAGGCCGGCAGAGGAGCCGAAACGTCGACCGGACGCCGGGCACTCTTTTCCATTCGAGAGTCTCCGCGGGTCGGCGGGGACGTGGCCGGGAGTTCGCCACGTTCGAATGAAACAAGAATTCAGCGAACTGGAGTCACGAACCGCGCTGCAACGCCTCCGTGACTCCGTGCCTCTGTGGTTCTTCCTCTCCCCGCCCAGTCCCCTAGCCCGGATTATTCACGAGACGAGCGTTCTGAACGGCGGCGCCCGACTCATGAATAACTCGGCCTACGAAAACAGGCGCTGCCAGATCGTCTGTTTTTGCGGCGTCGGTTCGCGGCGAAAGTGCTGACGCAGAAGGCGCCGGACCACATCCACGGCGCGTACGCCTTCGGCCGTTGCGTGGTAGTTGAGGACCAAACGGTGGCGAATCACGTCGGGCGCGAGCGCGGCGATGTCATTCTCGGTCACCTTGTTTCGGCCGTAGATGAGAGCGCGGGCGCGCCCACCGATACTCAGCGCCTGCGCCGCGCGCGGGCCGGCACCGAACGCGATCCATTCGCGCACGAAGTCCGGAGCGCCTTCGTCGTCCGGCCGCGTTGCGCGCACCATGTTGACGACGGTCTGCTGCAGCGCATCCGGCATCTCGACGTTCTTTAAGTCATCACCGAACGCGAGAATCTCGTCGCGGCTCAACACGGCGTTCAAAGGCTCCGCCGCGCCGCGCGAAACACGGCGCGCAACCCGAGCCTCGGCGTCGGACTCCGGATACTCGACGCGAATGCGGAACATGAAGCGGTCGAGTTGCGCCGCGGGCAGCGGATACGTCCCCTCCATGTCGATCGGGTTTTGAGTCGCGAGAACAAAAAACGGATGGGGCAGCAGGTAGCGCTGCCCGACCGAGGTCACCTGGCGCTCTTCCATCGCCTCCATCAACGCCGCCTGCGTCTTGGGCGGCGTGCGGTTGATCTCGTCCGCGAGCACGACGTTGGCAAATACCGGCCCGGGCAGGAACTGGAACGCCCGGGTGCCCTCGTTGAGCCCGAGCACCTCCGTGCCCGTGATGTCGGACGGCATGAGGTCCGGCGTGAACTGGATGCGCCGGAACGAGAGATCCATCAACTCCGCGAGGGATGAGATCACGAGCGTCTTGGCAAGGCCCGGAACGCCCACGAGCAGCGCGTGGTTGCCCGTGAAGATGCACAGCAACAGCTTTTCGATCACATCGTCCATACCGACGATGCGCACCGACATGCCGTCGCGGACTTTTTGGGCCGCTTCCTGCCAACGCGTCATGGAGAGAGGATACGCCGAGTTTTCAATTGCGCGCTAGTTGCCCTTGGCGTCGTCGCCCTTGGCTGCGCCGCCTTTCGCGGCCTTGCGGTTTTTGGCGCCACCTTTTCCGCCGCCGGGTTTGGCACCACCGCCGCCGGCCCTCAGGCGCTGCTTGTAGCGCTTGTTCATCTCGGCCATGACGTCGCCGGTGATGTCCTGGTCCGCGCTGCTGATCGCGAGCACGCGCCGGAACACCAGCTCGTCGTTGGACTGCTTCTGGTTTTCGAAACTGATGCGGCCGGTCCGGCTCACCATCACCATCTGGGCGCCGCGCTCTTTCATCATCGCGTGCGAGATCTCGCGCGCCTCCATCCAGAGCGCCGCCATCTTGCGGACGATCTTGTCCTGTTGACGGGCGTTGAACGCCTGCTCCTTGGATTTCAGAACCCCCATCTCCTGCACGAGGTCCTCGATGGCCTTGTAGTACGCCTCGTCGTGGTCGGAGAGCTGCGTCTGCTTGGCAAGCGCCTGTTGCCGGAGCTGCAACGCGTTGACCTTCGCCTGATACTTCTTGCCGGCCTCGACTGCCTGCGCCTGGAGCGAGTCGAGTTTGTCGATGGCCTCGTCGCACTTGTCGACGATGACACCGAGGTCGACGACCAGGATGGCGCCGGGTTTCGTGTTCGGGTCGCCTTGCGCCAGGACGAGTCCGGCAAGAACGACCAATACACCACAGATGAGCTTGTACATGGGATAGCCTCCAGTTCGGACGCGATTCTATCAACGGGTGGTGAGGATCTCTTCGAGCGCCGCGATCGCCCGGTCCGGCGTGATCCGCACCATGCACCGGTGGTCGATCGGGCACTCCTTGAGGTGGCAGGGCGAGCAATCGATGCCCTCCTCCCGCAGGATGGTCGTCTCTTCGTTGTCGGTCTCGGTGTAGACCGGACTGGTCGGACCCATCACGCAGACGATCGGCCGCCGAAACGCGGCGGCGACATGCCGGGGCCCGGTGTCGTTGGTCAGGAGCACATCCGCGTGCTGGATGACCGCTTTCATGAGATCCACGGCCAGGGGGTCGCGGTCGCTGCTGATCAGTTCGTGCTTGGCGTGCTTCTGAACCGCCTCGCCGATCTCCGCCTCGCTCGGAGCGACCAACAGGAGCACCGTCATGCCGTGCTTCTCGATCATGTGGTCCGCGACCTTGGCGAAGTACTCGGCCGGCCAGAGTTTGCTCGGGCCGAAGGCGGCGCCGACACACATCGGCAGAAGCGGCGCCTTCGGGTCGATCCCGTTGCGCGACATCCACTCCTCCGACCGCGCCACGACCTCCGGTGTCGTCGCCAGCCGGATCCGGCCCTCGGGCTCGCAGCCCAGTCCCGTCACGAGGTCGTTGAAATACGTCTTGGTCGGATACGGCGATCGCTTGCCGTCGGTGCGCGGCCGGCTCCACGACGCGGTCAGCAGCGCGGTCCGGCCACTCCATCGATACCCCATGCGGTGCGGGATGCGCGCGATAAACGGAACAATCGCGGTGCGTAGCGAACCGGTCATCAGCAAGCACGCGTCGTAGCGCCGCGGCTGCGAACGGATCTTCCTGACCTGGCTCATCGTCTTCTCACGCCGGCCGATGGTGATGAAGTCGTCGAACCAGGTGCCGCCCTCGAAGATCCGGAACGCGTTCTCGGTGCCGAATCCCGTGATGTGCGCGTTCGGATAACGCCGCCTCACGGAATCCAGCGCCGGCGTCGCCATGATCTGGTCGCCGAGCGGATTCGGCACGCGCACGAGCACGTTCTCGAATTCGCGTTCCGCGATCTGTTTGTCTACCCAGGGGAGCATAGAGACTTCAAGAGCCCCACGAGACGGGGCGCCAACCGCGCAGAAGCATACCGCCTCTCCACGAACCTCCTACCTCCGACCCCGAGCCCGGCCCGCCGCGCCGGGTCCGCCGCCAGCGCAGATACGGCGTCGGACCACTCATCGGGTGTGCGGGCCGCCAAACCGCCGGCGTCGAGCAACACACGGTTCACTCCGACGGGCGACGCGATCACGGGCAGGCCGGCCGCGTAGTACTGCAGCAACTTGTAGCCACACTTGCCGCGCGTGAACCGACTGGACGGCAGCGGCATCAGCCCGACGTGGGCGCGCGCGAGGCCGTCCCTTTCGGCGTCCTCGGACCACGGAACGAACTCCGCGCCCGCCGGAGCGGAATCCGCGATCACGCGCAGCTTGAATCCGGGAATGTTCGCCCCCGCAGAGAGCACCGCCTCGCGCACGGACTCCAGATGCGGAAGGGTCGCGCGCTGGCCGATCCAAACGGCGACGAAGCCCGGATCGGACTCCTCCGACGGAGCGAGGTGCTCCACGTCCACCGTGCTGGGCAGCACACGCACATCTTTGTTCACGATGCGAGCGATCATCGCAAGATAGCGGTTGCCGGCCAGCACGAGATCGGCGGCGCGAATCACGCCGAAAAAACGCCGCTCGCGCTGCCAGGATCGGTACGGCGGCCGATCACGATAAAGCAGCGCATCGTCGAAGTCGTACACAAGCCGGCGGGCGTGGCGGCGCAGGCGGTCGAGGTCGCCACCGCGGAACAAACGGCGGTGCAGAACGGTCACGTCCGCGTCCGCGGCGGTGGACAACAAGACACGGCGTCCCTGTCCCGACGCGGGGATCTCGGCGGGCACGAATTCCCAACCCGCGTTTTCGAACGCGGACGCGAACCGGCCCCACCGAACTCGAAACGACGGATCGCGCGTGCTGTGCGTCAGGACGAGGAGCCGCATACGGCCTCCACAACCTCGTCGAGACGTTGTTCGCTTCCAAACGGTTCGGCCACCGCGCGGGCGCGCGCGGCCAGCGAGTCACGGTCCTCCGCCAGCACTTCGCCAATCGCCCGGGCAAGCGCGCCGTCGTCCGCGGGATCCTTCACCGCGCGACCGCACTGCGCCGCGAGATCGGCGTTTCCGTCGCGGACCGTCGTGATCGCGGGCGTGCCCGAGGCGAGCGCCTCCGGAACCACCAACGACGCCGTGTCGTAATACGTCGGGTGGATCAGGAGGTCGGCGGTGCGCAGCAGCTCCGGCAACCGCGGATCGCGGCCGCGCCAGAGCACGCGTCCGGACAGCGCGTTCGCGCGCAGCTTGTACCGACCCGACGCATCGTCGCCGGTCACCGCGAGGGTCACGCCGGGAATGCGGTCGATGGCTCGCAGCGCGGTTCGTAGACCTTTGAGCCGGAAGTTCGTCGCGACGAAGACGAGCAGCGGCCCCTCGGGCAATCCGAGTTCGGCGCGCAGGCGCACGCGCTCCGCCCGGTCCGCCGGGACAAACCGATCGAGGTCCACCCCCACGCGCAACAGCGCCGGCTCCTGCGCGTGCGGGTAGTGCTCCTTTAAGTCCGCCACGACACGCGGGCTCAGCGCCAGCACGCGCGTCGGCGGCGCGACCGCGAGCTTCTCGAAGTGCCGCCGCACCGCGAAGTGCAGCCGCCGGACGGGGTTGAACTCGCGCAGCGAACGCAGCGGTTGAATGAGCGGTTCGTAGTGCGGCGGGATCGACGCTGGATAGATGCCCTGGTGCGGCTGATAGAAGTCGCAGCCGGGAACGGGCACGAGTGTAAGAATCCTCTCCGCGCCGGCCTCGCGCAGCGCCGGCAGAAACGTCTTGGCGTAATAACGCGGCCGGAGCATAGACGGCCAACTCGCCACCGGCGCCGCGTCCGGTCCCGTTCGCGCGCGCACCGTCACCTGATGCCCCCTAGCGCGCACGCGTTCCAGCAACGCGGTGGCGTAGGCCTCGGCGCCGCCGCGCGCCGGGTCGGAGTGTTCCAGAATCACTCCGAGGTGCATGGCGTGTGCGGGACGTGGGTTCGGTCGCGAACGTTTTTGGGAACGTGGCGCGCGATCCTGGCCGCCTTCTTGAGGACGCGCCGCGCGAGTTTCTTGTCGCCGCCGTAGCGCTTTAAGCCGCGCATCAGGTCGGTGCGCGAAGCAAGCCCGCGCGAGCTGTGCACGAGCGCCGCGAGATCCTTCACTCGCAGGCGTTTGGAGCGCGTGCGTTCCACGCGCGCAAGGTCGATCAGCGACAGCTCGTCGCCGCCCTTCTCGACGAACATGTGGCAGAGATAGAGATCCTTGTGCACGAGCGAACAGAGATGCAGCCGGCGCGCGAGATCCGCAACCGCGATCACCGCGCGCCGACGGTCGAGCGTCCGCCAGACGTCGTCCATCGGGTATTGGTTCTTCAGCCGGACCGTCGCGAAGAGACCGCGTCCGTCCTTCAGCAACCCGCCCACCGCCGGCTGAGGCACACGAAAACCGGCCGAGAGAAAACGGACGTGGTTGTACCACTCCGCTTTGGCCTCCTCGGGGTCGTTCGTGATCTTCAATACCAGATCTCCCAGCTCGGCGTTGATGCGGTCCGCGAGCTGCCGTTTGATGATCAGATCGGGGTGCGCCGCCACCTCGTCGGCGTTTTGATACGGAGCGCCGATTGCGTTGACCCACTCCGC
>JAZFYD010000103.1:0-2828 GCA_036443405.1 Planctomycetota bacterium | reverse complement strand
GATGTTGGGAACTCGGTCACACCGGAAAACGATTCGCTGGATCGTTTTCCGGCTATCGCGCGTTCGGGCTCACTTGCCTCGGTCCCTTCCGCTTACCAGGCACCGATCGCGGGTGGTCGTTGTTGCGAGTGCTAACGGCTCGCATCGTTGCGCAGGCTCGGCTGTCCGAAACACACACAAGTCCGCGTGGGGGCGGCAGCCAGCGAGTAGATCGCTCCGCCTACCGCCGAGACGGTTATCCTGATTCGGGAAGATCGCCATGCACAAAGTGCTCGTCGGCCTCGTTTTGTTCCTGACCGCCAGCCTTGGCGGCATGGCGTATTTGATCCAGTCCCTCAGCGACCGTGTAGATGATCTGACCGTTTCTCAACTGCGGCTGAGATCCCAACTCGACCGGGCGGTCTCGCAGCTTGAGGAACGGGCCGTGGACGCGGAGGGGAAGTTCGCCATCTCGGAGGAAGAGATCGCCTACGCCATCCAGTTGCAAAAGCAAGTGGACCGGCACCGGCGTCTCGGCGGCATGGTGCGATCGGTCATGCGCCGGATCGACTACATGCTCAAGCGCGGCGAACTCGCGGCGATGGAAGAAGAAGAGCGATCCAAGGTCGACAACGTTGTGAGCAAATACATGACGGAAAGCGACGACCTGATGACGCACTATTTTCGCGAGCCGGGCCCAAATGTGCGCGAGATGGAAGCGACGGCGCGGCGCGCGTTGCTCAAGACCGAACGCGAGCAGCTACAAACCGAAGCGGCCGCCGAGATCAACCAGTTGCTCAGCGACGACCGCGGAACCAAGATCGCGGAGGCGATGTTCTACCGCAACTGGAGCAACCGCCGCGAGAGCAAGTAGGGCACGAGACAGCTCCCGGATCCCGGTGCCTGAGTAGGCGGATCGCGTCGTCGTCGATTGGCAAGCGCGAGTCGGAGTGGCAGGGATCCCGATGATCGAATACGCACGTTCGTGCAACTCGCGATAACGCGTACGGAAGTGCGCCAGCGATTGGCGATTGCGTGCAGAAGCGTACGCGGACGCATGCAGCCGCCACGCGCTTTCGGCGTGATTGCTGGTGGGGATCCCAAACGGATCGACAACAAGGGGGTCGAGGGTGCCCGGTCTAGCACGGCCACCGTTTCGCTTAGCGCTTCAGGTTCTCGATCTTGGTTTCGAGTTTCGCCAGGTCTTTGTTCAGGCGTTCGATCTTCCTGTTGAGCTGTCTGACATCGAGTTCATGCCGACCTTCCAAGCGACGGTAGCGGCTGTAAACGATAAGCGCAATCGCGACAACGATGAGCGACCTGCCCCATAGAACTCTGCGCGGTGTCCGTTGCTTTTCCATGGCCACATCATAATGAATGGGCGCGCGCGACGAAGTCCGAGTGACTGTTTGGAATTCTAAGATGCGCACGCATGCGAACAGCTGCGACATGGTGCGCGCCACGCGTCGTCGCACAGTCGCGCTATGATCGTCGCAAGTTAAGGCCGCCACGCGCTTTCGGCGCTGTTGCTGGTGGGATCCAAAAACGGATCGACAACCAGGGGGTCGTTGGTTCAAGTCCAGTACGGGCACACGAGTAATCCTGGCCCCATCGTTCACTCCAACCGCTTCAGGGCGTTCTTAATGATCCCGTGGATCGTGCTCGACGCCCACGGCCGCCCAGTCCGCGGGTGCAGACATCCGTCGGCGTTCAAGATCCGCATGATCCGCCGGGCGCGATAGCCGCTCTCCCAAAGCGCCAACATCCGATCGAGGATCTCGTGTTCGGCATCGTGCCGAACGACGTTATCGCCCTCGAACCGGAACCCAAACGGTGCCCGGCCCGAGATGCGCTTCCCCTGCCGGCGGAGTTCCGCAAGCGCGTCCCGAGTCCGTTCGGCGATCTGTTCGCGTTCCATCTGAGCTAGGCCCGCGAAGATCGTCAAAACGAACCGGCCGTTTGCGCAGCTTGTGTCTAGGTGGTCTTGGATCGAGCGAAACTCCCATCGGTTGCGGTCAGCGCGTGCCAGCAATTCGAGGATGTCCGTCGTGGTTCGCGACAACCTGTCCAGCTTGCAGACGATCAACCCGGCCGCGTACCCGTCCTCGATGTCCTGGAGCGCGCCCAGGAGCCCCGCACGCTTTGAGAGCGTCTTCCCGCTCTTGCCGTTGTCCGATGCGATGCGGAACAACTCGAGCCCGTGAGCGGCAGCGTATGCCCTCAGCCGTTGCCGCTGCTCCTTCAAGCTGATGCCGTGCGTGGCCTGGTCCGTCGTCGAGACGCGGACGTATCCGATGTGCGGCAAGGGGCGTCCTGTGCGGTGACCGGTCGGTTGCCGCACGTTCTGAGCCCCGGAACTGGCGGGAGAGGCCGCAGCCCCTCCCTTGCTGACGCCGCGGCCGCTCATGCCGCCACCTCGGTGGCCGAAGTCTCGGCGAGCCCTTGGAGGTACTCCGCCGCTTTGCGTGCCTTACTGGATGCCGTGAACACGGCGCGCGTGTCGCCCTTCAAGACCTTGAGCCAGTTGGCGACGTACTCCGGGTGTTGGAGTTGGCCATCAACCGCGAACCGCTGGCAGAGGAATGCCGAACCCAGCTCGGCGACCAACTCCTCCGCCGCGTAGGCGTCCGCTCCGAAGCGGCCCGACAGGTCCCGATCGCATCGGCTCTTGGGGCCGGTCCAGTGCGTCAACTCGTGAAACGCCGTGGAGTAGTACGCTCCCGCATCCACGAATGCGCGAGCGTGCGGGAGCCGGATATCGTCCGCGCCAGGTCGGTAGCACGCCACCGAACCGCCGTGATGGATCTCCGCGCCGGTCCCGACGATGAACGCATCGCACTGCGCGTCTC
>JAZFYD010000102.1:0-11957 GCA_036443405.1 Planctomycetota bacterium | reverse complement strand
AGCGCGAGGGCAAGTCCGTCGCGATCGTCGACTGGGATGTCCATCACGGCAACGGCACACAGGACATCTTTTGGGACGAGGCCGCGATCGGCTATGTCAGCCTGCATCAGTTCCCGCTCTATCCGGGTTCGGGGGCGGCGACTGAGAGCGGCACCGCAGGCAACATCCTGAACTTGCCCGTGGCGGCCGGCAGCGGCGACGACATCTACTTCGGGCTGTTCGACGAATCGGTGTTGCCGTTTCTGCGCGATCGCGCGCCGGACGTGGTTTTGATTTCCGCCGGGTTCGACGCGCACGAACGCGACCCCCTCGCGCAGATGAACCTCACGACCGAGTGTTTTGCCGAGATGACCCGAAAGCTGCTGGGATTCCCGGTGCTGTCGGTGCTCGAAGGCGGGTACGACCTCCAAGGCCTTTCGACGTCCGTGCGGGCCCACCTCGAAGCACTGCTCGAAGCCTGATGTTTCGCCGCGTTGTGTTCCTCATCCTTGCGGCCCTCGCGGGCGCGGCCGGCCTCTTCGCCGGGAATGCCAGCTTCGGCCGCATTCAGGCGATGAGGCAGCTCGAGCGCATTCCGCGGAGCGAGATTCACGCGGCGCTACCTGGCGAGGTCAACCTCGAGGGGCGGGCGCAAAAGGCGCAGAAGATCCTGACGGGGCCGGACACCAAAACGCCATGTTTCTATTTCCGGTACCTCGTGCAGCGCGAGGACACGGACTCCGACGGCGACACGACGTGGACCACGATCGAGGACCGCACGAAGTACGTGCCGTTCTTGCTTCGCGACCAGACCGGGGAGATCCTCGTCCGGCCGACCGGCGATGTCGACTTCGACGTGCGGAAGAAGGGGTTTCGCCAGGAAGGCAGGTTCCGGTACTCGGAGTGGCGCTTTGATCCCGGCGACCGCGTCACGCTGTTCGGAATGCTGGCGCGCACTGGCGAAAAGCGGAGTGTCGGTTTTGGGCCCGGTTCCTACACGCCGATCATCACAACACTCGGCGAGGCGGCCGCGCGATCGGGCATGGCGGCATCGTCGGTCTGGCTGTGTTGGGCGGGCCTCGTCGGCCTGTCCCTCTCGGTCTTCCTCTTGTGCTGCGGGCTCGGCATCCACCGGTTGCTGGTGTTCCTGTCGCTGTTGACGATCGTGCTCGGGGGCGCGCTCGCCGAAGCCGGGTTGGCGATGATGGAGACCGACCTCGCCGACGGCCTCTCGCGACTCGTCCGGGTGCGGAAGCAGGCACGAACGGAGATCGCGGAAGCGGTTGCGGCGACGGGGGGAGATTGGTCCGGGCGCTGGGAGGACGTTGCCGCACTGGACAACATCGCCGGCAAGGAGCAAACACGGTTGCGGCGGATACGTCTGGACGCCGCAGCCGCGACACGACGCGTGAGACGGCACATGCGCGCGACACCGGAGCGTTGGCTTATCGGGATGTGGGGACACGAGGAGCCCAGAGAGATCGCGCTGCCGGATTCGGACCTCGGCGCGCTGGAGGCACTAGAGGCGAAGTTCGTGCCCGCGGAGTTGTCCGGTGGCGCCAACGTCTGGGTGTTTCCGATTCTCGGGGCGTTGATTGCCGTCGGCGGTGTCTGGTTCGGGTTGCGTTGCGTCAAGGTCAAGCGCTACATCGAGAACGTGCCGACCTCGAAGTCGGCGGGCGCGGCCTATGGCATCGTCGAGCTCAAGGGCCAGGCAGTCATGCCCGATGACGAGGACCCGTTCGAAACGCCGCTGCAGGACCGCCCGTGCGTGCACTACCGCTACCTCGTTCAGGAGTGGGTTCGGCGCGGTAAGAGTTCGAGCTGGATCACGCGCGAGGACAACGACGAGCGCACGCCGTTTTTGTGCCGAGACGACGAGGGCGATTTCCGGATCGATCCCGGGAACTTCGAGCTGATCGTGAACCGGCGCTATCGCGAGAAGCGCGGGCGGTGGCGCTACACCGAGTGGTGGATCGAAATCGGCGACGAGGTTTACGCGATCGGCGAGGCGCAGATCGATCCGGAGACGGGCGACTCGCTGGTGCTCACAAAGAGCGAGGACGAAGGGCTGCCCGCGATCCTGTCGAACCGGACCGAGTCCGAGGTGATGCTGAAGAAGGCGTCGTGGGGCATGGGGTTGTTTCTGCTCGGGTTCACGGGCGCGCTGCTCACGGCGCTCCTTATGTTCGGCGGCAGCGGTTCGTTCGCCGCGACGGACTACCTGATGGCGGCGATGATCGCGCCGGTGTTCCTGACGCTTCTGATGCTCGTGCTGCACTACAACGATTTGGTGTTCCTGCGCGACCGCGCGCGGCGCAACTGGGCCAACATCGAGGTGTCGCTCAAAAAGCGCCACGATCTGATCCCGCGGTTCACCGAGGTCGCCAAGGCGTATCTCGCACACGAGAAGGGGTTGCAGGAACGGCTGGCTGAAATGCGCGGCGGTTACAAGGGCGGCGCGGTGATCGACCCGACGCAACTTATGGACATGCTGGAAGGCGACGCGTCGCTCTTGTCCATGTTCCGCGGGCTCGAGGAGAGCTACCCCGACCTGAAGGGCAACGAGTCCATCGCCAAGGTGATGGAGCAACTCACGCGCGTCGAGAACGAGCTCGCGTTGATGCGCGACGGCTACAACGACGCGGTGCGTGTCTACAACACCCGCATCGCGAGCTTCCCGGACCTCGCGTTCGCAAGGATGTTCCGGTTCGAAGCACTGGCGTTCGCACACGGTTGACCCCGGCCCTGGCCTTGGCCTCATGCGCCGAACCTTGGTTTCTCGGTCCCCCGACCACTACGCCGTGCGACCGGAGGCGGGGGGGTAGTGGTCGAAGGGACCGAGGGTGGTGGGGCACCGCGCATGAGGCCGGGGCCGAGTTTTTCTAACGGTTCTTCTGGGCCGCGATCGCCTGGGCGCATTTCACCAGCTCCAGGAACTCCGCGCGGTAGCCGTGTTTGTCCGCGCCTTTCGCGGCGACGGCGATCTCGAGCACGCTGCCGTATGTCGTGTGGCCGCGGTGCGGGGAGTCGCGCAGCAACATGCCGAACGCGGCGACGGCCGAGGCCCACTGGAAGTCCTTGCTCGCGCCGGCGAAGATCTGGCCGTGGTCGACAACGTCGGCCTCCAACAGCGTGCTCGTGTCGGCGTCGGGCATCTTGTAGCGCAGGCGCAACTGGAACAGCGCGTCCATGTTGACGCCGGCGGCCGCGGGTTTGGTGAGGAACGGGTTCGCGTCGACGCGCGGGCCGGGCAGCGCACCGCCGGCCGGGATGAGTTCGTAGAGCGCGGTGACGGAGTGGCCGGCGCCGATGTCGCCCGCGTCCTTCTTGTCGTCGTTGAAGTCCTGCTTGTTGAGCCGGCGATTGGCGTAACCGATCAGGCGGTAGCCGAGCACCTTGTGCGGATTGAAGAACATCTGGATCTTCACGTCCTTCGCGATGGTGACGAGGGTGCCCCCCATCTGCTCGACCAGGACCTTCTGCGCCTCCTTGATCGTGTCGATGTACGCGTAGTTGCCGTTGCCGGAATTCGAAAGCTCTTCCATCGCGCCGTCGCGGTAGTTGCCGCTGCCGAAACCAAGCACGCTCAAATACACCTTGCTCTTGGCTTTCTCCTCGATGAGCGCCTTCAGGCCGCCGCGGTCGCTGATGCCGACGTTGAAGTCACCATCGGTGGCGAGGATCACGCGGTTGACGCCCTGCTTGACGAAGTTCTGCTCGGCGATCTTGTACGCGAGCTGGATGCCCGCGCCGCCGTTCGTGGAACCGCCAGCGGAGAGGTTGTCCAGCGCCGCGAGAATCGCAGCGTGGTTGTCGCCCGCGGTCGGCGCGAGCACCTGGCCCGCCGCACCGGCGTAGACGACGATGGCGACCTTGTCGCGTTTGTCGAGCTTGTTGACGAGCAGCTTCAGGCCCTGCACGAGCAAAGGCAGCTTCTGCGCCGAGTCCATCGACCCCGACACGTCGACGAGGAACACGAGGTTGGACTGCGGCCGTTTGTCCGCGGCCAAGCGCTCGCCCTGAATCGCGATGCGGGCGAGGCGGTGTTTGGGCTCCCACGGGCACTCCGCGATCTCGACGTTCGCCCTAAACGGATCTTCCGAGCGCGGGCCGGGGCCGGCGTATTCGTAGTCGAAGTAGTTGATCATTTCCTCGATGCGCACCGCGCCCTTGGGCGGCATCTGGCCACCGTTCAGGAGGCGGCGAATGTTGGCGTAGGACGCCGTATCGACATCGATGGAGAACGTCGAGGTGTCCTCTTCGAGCACACGCTTGAACTTGATCTCGGGAAGCGCGTCGTAACCCTCGCGGTTGGGACCTTCGTCGGCGCGCGGCGCGCGGATATCCGGCTGTCCCTTTTTCTTCGTGCGCTTCAAGAACGCGGCGCGGCCGGGGACGGGGAGCGTCATCCTCTGGTTGACGAGTGCATTTTCAAGTACCTGGCGTTTCTTCCAGGCCTCAAACTCGCCACCGTCTCCAGCGCCGCCCTCGCCGCCCGCCCCGAGTGCCGGGCCATCGTTCCTCGACGAACTACCTCCTCCTCCGGCGCCTCCCAGCGGTCCCGGTTGAACGAAGCCGCCCGGATCGCCAGGATCGGACGGGGGCGGCGGCGCCCTTTGGTTGTCGAGTGCGTCCTTCAGCGCCGAGATCTGCCGGTCCTTGGCGCGCACACCGTGCTTGTGCTCGGTCTTGAGGTTCTCGTTCTCGGAGCGCGCGTCCTCGAGTTGCTGGACGAGTCCCGTCTTCGCATCGTTGGCGTCTTTGTGCTCGTTCGTGAGCTGATCGATGATGCCCTGCTTCGAAGTGACCTCCGTGTGGAACGCCTCTCCGGCGTCGGACTTGCCGAGACGCTCTTGCTCTAGACGTGCGGCGTTCTGGCTGGCTTCGAGATAGCGCCTCCTCCACTCTTCGCCGTCGTCATCGGCTTGGCCGGGCGCCGCGTGACCACCGCCAGTCCCACCAGGACCGGGATTGCGGCTGCGCGTTTTGTTGTCGAAGTCCGCGCCGTCGTTGCCGAAGATGCCACTTCCCGAATTCTTGGCCTTTATCCGCGGGCCGCGGCCTTCGGTCCGCTCGAAAAACGGCGACTCCGAATGCTCGTCGACGCCGACCTGCGTGATCTGCGGGTCGGTCGCCTTCTTGCCCTTGCCCTTCTCGTCGAAGTAGAAAAGTCTGACGTTCTTGTTCCCCTGGGGATCCAACGGCGTTGCGAACGTGATCGTGGTCGCCCCTGGATTCGTCAACGTCGGATTGTTCAGCGCGTTGAATCCGTCGGCGCTGCCGGAGAGATCCAACAGGTCGCCGTTGCCGGGCGAGCTGGACACGACAATGAGGTCGGTCAGGTCGTCCTCAACGCGCGCCTGTTCCGACTCGCGGCGCACTTCCTCCACTTCCCCGCGCACGAAGTAACCTCCGAACGCCGCGGCGCCGATCGACGCAGCAACCAGCCAAGGCCGCCAGCCCGCGCGGTGGCGGGTCGCTTCGTGCTTCACCGCGGCGCGCTGCGAGTCGGTCAGCGTCGCGGCCGGTTCCTGGCGCAACTCGACCTCGACGATGCCGGCCATCGCGCGGATGGACTCGACCTCAGCTTGCGCTGCGGGGTCACCTTCCAACTCGCGTTCGAAGGCGGCGTGTTCGTCGGCGGGCAATTCGCCCAGCGCGTATGCCGTCAGGCGGGGGTCTTCGCTCAAGTTCTTCGGTGTCTCGTTCCGCTCGTTCATGACGCGCTCCTTCCGCGGGCGGCGCTTTGGTCGCCGAGCTGGTTGCGCAGCGTCTTGATCGCGCTGTGTAGCAACCAGCCCACGTTCGAAACCGAGAGGTCGCAGATCTCGCCAATCTGCTTGTAGCTCATGCCTTCGCGGAACTTGAGATGCAGCACTTCGCGCTGGCGGTCGGGCAGCCGCCCGATCGAATCGAGCACGCGGCCTTGCTCCTCGAGTTCCTCGACATGCCGGGAAGGTTCGCCGGTTTGCGCGGCAACCTCGGTTTCGCCCAAGGCGTCCATCCGTCCGTCCTTTCGCAGGTGGTCCATGGCCCGGTTGCGGCAGACGGTGAAGAGCCATTGGCGCAGATGAGCGCCAAGCGCTTCGGGGTCCTGCCGGCAAAGGCGCAGGAAGCAGTCCTGCACCACGTCGCGGGCCGTATCTTGGTCGCCGAGCATGCGATACGCGTAGCGGACGAGCGGGGTCTCGTGGCGCGCCAGGGCGTCACCGATCCACGCGTTTTTGTCCGATGTCGTCACGCTCGTTACTCGGTCTCCACCTACTCAACGGGGATGGCCCCGATGTATTAGACGAGTTTTACGAGCGGCCGTTCGCGGGTGCGGACGTCAAATCCGGGCCTACGCGCGGTCGCGGATGCGAGGCGGGCGGTTGGCGCGCTCCTTTTCCTTGGCGCGTTCGAACCAGCGGAGTTTTTCGCGGGGGATCGGTTTGCCGGGGCCGTACTGGGGCGGCCAGTACTGGTCGTGGTGTTGCTGCTCCGCGGCCGCGTGCAGCGTGAAGTACGGGTTGTACAGATGCGGCCGGGCGAGCACGCACAGATCGGCGCTGCCCTGGATCAGGATGCTGTTGATCTCGCCGTGGGTCGAGATCGCGCCGACGGTCATCGTCGGCATGTCGACCTCTCGGCGGATCTCGGTGGCGAACGGCACCTGGTAGCAGCGGCCGTAGTCCGGGATCTCGTCGTAGTCCGTGTGGCCCGACGACACGTCGATGATGTCGCAGCCCGCTTCCTTCAGCGCGCGGCAAACCGCGATCGTATCCTCGATGCTCTGGCCGCCGTCTTTCCAGTCGATCGCCGACACGCGCACCGACATCGGTTTGTTGTCGGGCCACACGTCGCGCATCGCGCGGAAGATCTCGAGCGGGTAGCGCATGCGGTTCTCGATCGCGCCGCCGTATTCGTCGTCGCGCCGGTTCGTCAGCGGCGACAGGAAGCTGCCCAGCAGATAGCCGTGCGCGAAGTGCACCTCGATCAAATCGAAGCCGGCCTGCTCCGCAAGGCGTGCCGCGCGCACGAAGTCCTCCTTCACCGCATCCATGTCGGCGCGGTCCATCGGTTTCGGCGTTTGGCTTTCGGGCAGATATGGAATCGCCGACGGCGCGAGGATCGACCAAGCGCCGGATTCCAACGGCTGGTCGATGCCCTCCCACATCAGCTTTGTCGCGCCCTTTCTGCCGGCGTGCGCGAGCTGCATGCCGATCTTGGCATGGCTGTGCTCGTGTACGAACTCGACGGCCCGTTTCCACGCCGCTGCGTGCTCGGGTTCGTACATGCCCGCGCAGCCTGGCGAGATGCGCGCGGTCGCGGACACATCGGTCATCTCCGTGATGATGAGCCCCGCGCCGCCGACCGCGCGGCTGCCGAGGTGCACGAGGTGCCAGTCGTTGATCAGCCCATCGTCGGCCGAGTACATGCACATCGGCGAGCACACGACGCGGTTCTCGAGTTCCATGTCGCGCAACCGGAACGGCGTGAACATCGGCGCGGGCGCTTCGCCGCTCCCGGTCGGCGCGGCGTCGATTGTCGATGCGAACCACCTGTTCGTCGCGTCCACGTACTCCTCGTCGCGCTCCCACAAAGACGCGTGGTTGATGCGCAGCGTGCGAGTCATCAGCGCGTACGCAAACCGCTCCGGCTCGAACTCCCGGAAGTCCTTGATGTCCTCGAACCACTTCGCGCTCTGTTTCGCCGCGCGCGTCAACCGCTCCGAGAACCACTTGCGCTCCTCCTCGTAGAGCGCGAGCGCCTCCGGGACGGCCGGCGTCTCGTCGAACGACTGCGCCAGCGCGATCGCGTCCTCCAGCGCCAACTTGGTGCCCGACCCGATCGAGAAGTGCGCGGTGCGAGCCGCGTCGCCCATCATCACGACGTTGTCGAAATGCCAGTGCTCGCACGTGACCCACGGGAACCGCCGCCAGTCGGGTTTGTTGGTGAGCAGCTTGTGGCCTTCGAGGTCCTGCGCAAAGACATCCTCCAGGTACGGGATCGTCTCGTCCCAACTCTTGTTCTCGAAGCCGGCGTTTTCGAAGGTCTCGTCGTCCACCTCGACGATGAAGGTCGAGAGCTCGTCGTTGAACTGATACGCGTGCACCGTGAAGAACCCGGCGTCGTTTTCGCGGCAGAAGAACGTGAACGCGTCGAACGGCCGCGTCGAACCGAGCCAAATGAAGCGTGAACGCCCCCACACGACCTCGGGCTGGAACCGGTCGGCGTGTTTGCGCCGGAAGCCGCTGTTGGCGCCGTCCGCCACCACGATCAGATCGCAATCGGAAAACACATCGAGGTCGTCGATCTCGACGTTGTGGGTCTGGTCGACGCCGAGTTCCGCAGCGCGCGCCTGCAGCAGGTTCAAAAGGACCTTCCGGCCGATCCCGCAAAACCCGTTGCCACCGCAGCGGATGGACTTGCCGCCGAAATTCGTCTCGACATCCTCCCACTTGGCAAACGTATCGGTGATCGCACGGTAGCTCTCCGCGTCGGCCTCTTCGAGGTTGCCAAGCGTCGCTTCGCTGAAGACCACCCCCCAGCCGAACGTGTCGTCGGGCGCGTTGCGCTCGTACACCGCGATCTTGTGCGCCGGATCCCGCTTCTTCATCAGGATCGCGAAGTAGAGCCCAGCCGGGCCGCCACCGACGATCGCGATTTTCATGCGGGGATTATGGCTCCCAGGGACCCGTGACGCCAACGAAGAGCTAGGCTGGCTTCGTGCCCGACACGACGAACAGCAGCCAAGCCGTGTAGCGCGTCTCGTCCAGAATGCCGGCGACCATGACGTCGAAACGGCGCCGCATTTCCGTTTCGCCCTTACCGGTGATCTCCCCGAGCACGCCCGCGTAGCCGTCGCGCCAATGCATCAGTACCGATGCAAACGTGTCGCGGTCGGCGTTTTGTGTGTCCACCACCAGCGGATCGACGCGCACGTCCGCGAACCCGGCCTCCAGCAGATGCCGATAGGCGCGGCGGCCCTGATAGAGATCCGTGCCGCGCGGACGGAAGGCCTCGGACATCTCGGGGAAGTGATTCGCGACGGCGTAGTCCTCCGTGTCGAAAAACAGCCCGGCGTAGTCCTCGGCGAGGGCGTGGATCCGCCCGCCCGGCCGCAGCACGCGATGCGCTTCGCGCAGGAACGTCACGGGATGCTCGAGCGCCTGCGTGACGTGGCGAGCCAGCGCGAGATCGAACGTGTCATCGGCAAACGGCAACCGGTAGCCGTCGCCTTTTGCGACCGGCTTCGGCGCGCGCAGAAGATGGCCGTGGAACAGATCGATGCCGGTCACGAACGCCGGCCGCAGATCGCGCTCGACGCGCCGCAGAATCTCTCCGGTCCCGCACGCGATGTCGAGCACGCGGCCGTTCGCACCGGCGCCATCGCGAACCAGCAGCCCGCGCTCGAGCGGCCAGATGATCGACGCCTGCGCCCGCAGCGTGTCCACCATCGTGTCGTCTTCCATGTTGTGACGCTGGCCGCCGTAGTCATCTACGCTCACGCGCGCCTCCCGAACATCCAAACCAGTGCCGCCCCCGCCAGCGCGGCGCCCGCGCCCCACCGCAGAAGGCCCGGCTGCCCCACCACGAGCGGCGCGAACACGAGCGCGATCCCGACAAGCAGCGGCGCGAGCACGAGCTTGCGGGGCAGCGCCCGCGAAACCGCGGCGAACCCGATACCGATCAGTATTCCGGCGACGCCGCCGAGAAACGACACGCGCCGGTTGCGCATAACGGCCGACATACTCTGCTCCGCGCGCCCGTAGAGCAGATAGAACTCCGTCAGGTCATCCGGGTCCTCGCCCGCTGCGAGCTGCTTGCGCTCGAAATTCTGGAGCTGTTTCACCCACTTGTCGGCGTCCTTGCGTTCGGCGCGGACCACCTCGAGCGGTACGCGCGGGCACTCGTCTTTCTTGCTCTCGATCCAAGCGGTGTGTTTGAACCCGAGTTCCCGCGCGCGGCCGAACGCGCGAAACGCCAGCTCGCCCTGGCCGTCCTCGAGCAGCTTTTCGGCCAGCTTCGCCATCATCCCGGGATACCCGTGTCCGCCTTCGATCAGGGCGCAGAGCTCCTCGATGCTCGGATCCTCCGACGGGACAAAAGGCGGCGGCACCCCGTACTTGGCCTTGTACTCGTCCGAGTGCTGGGCGTACTTGCCGGAGATCGCTTGTGCGGGACCGCCGAGCGCGGCGAGAACTAGAAGCAGCGGCAGGATCACCGCGGAAGGGTACTACGAACGGCGAGAGGCGTGCGCGGCGCGAGCACCGTTGCTCGGCGGTTACCAGCAGCCGGTGTAACCGTAGGAATAACGGTACGGGCTGCGGTAGCCATAGGAGTAACGCACGTGAGTTCGGCTCGAGCGCGCGGCGTCGACGAGCAAACCGAACCCCGCGCCGACGGCGGCGCCCTCCCAACCGCGGCCACGCTGATGGCCGATCACGGCACCGGTCGCGGCACCAATGGCGGTGGCCCACGGGAAGCTCGCGCGGCGGGCGCGGCGGTGTTCGCGTTTCACCTGCGCACGACGCGCTCGCGCCTCGTTGGCGGCTGCCACTCGAGCGCGGGCCGCCTGCTGCCGGGCACGCGCATGCTCGAGACGGCGAGCGGCGCGGCGGGCCTTCCAGTCGTGTTTGCGAATCGTGCGGTCCACCTCGGCCTTGCTGATCGACGGTTTGTAGTCCGGATCGATCATCACGCTCTTCTTATAGGAGCGTCCCTTGCGCACCGGTTCTTGTGCGGCGGCGGGAACCACAAAGAGCGTGAGAGCGAAAACGGCCGAGAGGGTCCGCATCAATCGTCCTCCTCGTAGCGTTCGGTCGAGAGCGGGTTGATGAAGACCTGCCAACCGGCGATGCCGCGTTCGGCGGAAGTCGCCACATAGGTCTTGGTCGCGGCGGGCAGCAAAACGAGGGGCTCGGGGTTCGTCTCGGCGATCACGCCGCCCGCGTCGTCATAAAACGCGGTATAGAGCGAGAGCGGCGTTTCGGACTTCACACGAGCGGACAACGAGACCTGCACGCGCATGCGGCCATCTGCGAGGCGCTTGGCCGAATGTGTCTGCACGAGGACCTTGTTCCGAATCGCGCTCGAAACGACGACGGGCGCGCGGGCGAGATCCTCGTCGTACTTCGCATCCACGGGACGCGGCGGCTTCGAACGGCAGGCGGCGGGAACCAACAGGAGCAGGATGAGGAGGAATCGCATGTCGTATTTCCTTCCGGTGTTTCGCAATCGCCATGCCGCGCGAGACCAATCGGCCGGGCAGAAATGCCCAAAAGAGAGACGGCGGCGCCAAGCCCCCGTTCGGAGCGCCCAGCGGCCCGATCAATCCGCCATTCCGTAGATCCGGCCTCCCTCCACGGTGCGAAAGTAGTACAGCGTGTCGCCGGAAGCGGGCACCTCGACCTCGAAGTCGCGGGTCCATCCGGGGATGGGCTTGCCCTGGAGGTTGGTCGCCTCGACGGTCAGCGTGTGCGAGCCCGGCGGGAGGCTCATGTAGAGGATGTGGATTTCGCCGGGGAGCAGCGTCCAGTGGCGATGATCCGCCTCTGCGTTGGTGACGGCCGAGAGCAGGAGCAGCGCGAGGCCGGCCGCAAGTTTCTCTGTCGCGTGGCGGCCGGTGATCGCGGCGTCATAGATCAGAACCTTGCCCGCCACCTCGGTCGCGCCCTTGAACACCGCCTTGCCTTTGCGGATTCCGTCGAGCACACGCTTGCCGCGCGTGATCGCCTGCATGTAGAGATCCGTCGCCATCGCGCTTTGATACCCGGCGGGCGAGCCGTCGACGCGGATCTTGATGCCGTGGTCCGCGTGGGGCCGGCGGCGGAACCGGACCACTTCGCCGTAGGCCCCGTCCGGGTATTTCTCCGGACCGAGCCCGACGCCGGCCACGATGAGCACGTTGTTGTGTTGCGGATCGGGGCTCTGGAAGTAGGGGTTGTCCGGCGCCCACGTGCGCGCTTCCTTGAAGGCGAACCTCGCCCGCT